>JADGMZ010000142.1 GCA_015234495.1 Brevundimonas sp.
TTCCGCAAATCCAGAGACACCGGCGCCACGCTGGACAGCACTGGGTCCCGGCTTTCGCCGGGATGAGCGGAAAACAGGGACTATCGCTTTCGCCCTCTGCCTCTCCCTCTTCCTCGCCGCCTGCGCCACCCCCGCCATCCAGCCGCCGATGACCCCGCCGCCCGGCTTCTCCGGTCCGGCCCTCACCCCGACCCATGCCATCATGGACGACGGCGCCCGCCTGCGCCTCGCCCGCTGGACGCCCGACGGCGAGCCGTGGGCCGTCATCGTCGCCCTGCACGGCATGAACGACTCCCGCGCCTCCTTCCGCCTCGCCGGCCCGTGGTGGGCCGAGCAGGGCATCGAGACCTGGGCCATAGACCAGCGCGGCTTCGGCGAGTCCCCCGGCCGCGGCGTCTGGGCCGGCGAGGCGCGCATGGCCGAGGACCTGCGCACCACCGTCGCCCTCGCCCGCGCCCGCCATCCCGACGCCCTCATCGCCGTGGCGGGCGAGAGCATGGGCGGCGCCGTGGCCGTCGTCGCCTTCGCCTCCGACCGCCCGCCCGACGCCGACCGGGTCATCCTTCTGGCGCCGGCGGTGTGGGGCTGGACCGCCCAGGGGCCGCTGAACAGCGTCGGCCTGTGGGTCGCCGCCCGCACCATGGGCGAGCGCGCCGTCGAGGCCCCCGAATGGGCCGTCCGCGCGCTCCCGGCCTCGGACAACCGGCTGGAGCTGTTCCGCAACTACCGCGACCCCAACAGCCTGATCAGCACCCGCTTCGACACGCTGTATGGCCTCGTCGACCTGATGGACAGCGCCTCGCACCGCCTCGGCGAAATCCGCGCCCCGACCCTGCTGCTCTACGGCGCCCACGACAATGTTATCCGGGACCAGCCGATGCGCCAGGCGCTCGCCCGCGCCGGCGACCGCCCCAACCTGCGCACCGCCTTCTACCCCCACGGCTGGCACATCCTGAACCGCGACCTGCAGGCGGAGACGGTCTACCGCGACGTGGCCGCCTGGCTGCGCGACGCGGCCGCGCCGCTGCCGTCAGGGGCGGGGGAGGTTAAGTAGGGACACACACCACTTTCCGCCCGGCGGGCGACGTCAGCATCTGGAAAGTGGTGTGTGTCCCTACTTGTCCGCGTGGCTCGGCTCGGCTGTGACTGGTCGGGTCGGGGTCGGGGAGGGTGGTGAGACACCTTCCCCGGCTGCGGCTTTTGCTTGCGGGTGGACTCAGCTGTGCGCTAATTCCCGCATGGCTCGCATCTCAGTGGTCTGCTCATCGAAAACCCACCCCATCTGGCCGCTGCTGGCTGACTGGACGAAGCGACGGGGGGCTGATCTCGTAGACACCGCGGACGGCTTACCCGGCGGGGACTTCCTGTTCCTGGTGTCGTGCGGAGAGATCATTCCGCCGTCTGTGCGGTCCCGGTATCGCCATTCTCTCGTGCTTCATGCGGGCGATCTGCCAAGAGCCCGGGGATGGTCTCCGCACGTCTGGGCGATCCTCGGCGGGGCAAACGAGCTCACCCTTACGTTGCTGGACGCTGACGATCCGGCGGACAGCGGGGCCATCTGGCAACAACAGCGCATCCCGCTCAACGGAACCGAGCTTTGCCACGAGGTGAACTCGCTGCTGTTCGCCGCTGAACTTGAGCTGATGGATTGGGCGCTGGCGAACTGCGACGCTACCGAGCCCGCCCCGCAGATCGGCGCGGCCACCTTCCACCGCCGCCGGACCCCCGCCGACTCGGAGGTCACGCCGGATCAAACGCTCTCCGAGGTATTCGACCTGCTGAGAGTTTCCGACCCCACGAGGTTCCCGGCGTTCTTCAATCACCGTGGGGCGCGGTATGCGATCCGGCTGGAACGCATTGCGTCAGGCGCAGCGGGCCACGGTGAAGTGAATCTCGTTTGCGTTGGTGGGTGATCCAGCGACGCCCCCATTTGCCGGACCGCGATTGACCAGCTTGACCGTGCTGCTGCCGACGAGGTTGCAGTCCACAGACCCGCCCTGCGTGTTGCTGTTCGCCTGAACCGAGAAGCTGAAGGCGCTCGTTCCCGGCCGGGAGAGCGTGACCGTATAGTCGCCGGTCGAGTTTCGGGCGATGCTGGACACGCCATAGCAAAAGGTCGTCGCGGGCGTGTCCGAGCCGCCGTCGAAGGTTCCGCCGGCGAGATTGGCGCCCAGCGTTACCGGAGGCTCCGGGTCGATCTGGTAGAATGACAGGTCGTAACTGATCGTCCCAACACCGCCGACCCGGTTGTCCTTGATCAGGTTCGTCGCACCGCGCCGCGAGCAGCCGAGCGTCAGCAGCGTTCCAGCGAAGTCCTCATGGATTTCGACAACGTTTGTCACCGTATCCTGACCGGTGACATTGATCAGGACGTGGTTGCCGATGCCGTTGATATGGATTGCGCTCTCGCACTCCTCAAAATGCACGTTGTCGCATCGCAGGCTGTCGTAAACCATGTCGATGCCGTAGGTCAGCGGCGTCCCGGTGCCGCCCGCGATGGTGGTGTCAGTGATTAAGTAGGGACACACACCACTTTCCGATGCCTGCCGCCCACCGCGGAGCGGAAAGTGGTGTGTGTCCCTACTTAACCCTACGCCCGCCCCGTCTTCTCCCGGTGCGGACACCCCGGCCAGCAGCAGGGCCGGCGCTTCCCGTCCCTCAGGTTTTCGCGCGCCTGTCCCACGTGTTTCAGCCGGGTCTCCGGCTTCTTCACCGACTGGACCCAGCAGATCCATTCGTTGCGCGCCAGCGGGGTGATGTCCTCCCACGTCGCCAGCGCCGCCGGCTCGGCGACCAGCATCGCTTCGAGATCGGCCGGCAGGTCGTGCACGACGCCGCCACGGATGGTCGTTCCGGTCATGGACAGCGGCTCCCTTACGCAGGGCGAGGTTAGCGAGGCCATGCCGCTTACGGCAACGGTCACACGTGCGCGGGGCGTCCTAACCCCCTGGCCCCAAGCCCCTAGCCCCTCGACCCCCGACCCTCGCCCCTTCCACGCCCCCAAACCGCCATGCTTGCGGTCCATCTCCCCAGCGCGTAAACGCCCCCGCAACAAAAAATACCCCGGGAGACGCCACTTATGGGTAAGACGCTCTTCGATTCCCCGTCCTTCGCGAACCACGAAGGCGTCCACGCCGTCTTTGATGAAAAGACCGGCCTGCGGGCGATTATCGCCGTTCACTCCACCGCGCGCGGTCCGGCCGTCGGCGGCACCCGCATGTGGAACTACGCCACCAGCGCCGAGGCGCTCGAGGACGTGCTGCGCCTGTCGAAGGGCATGAGCTACAAGAATGCGGTCGCCGACCTCGAGATGGGCGGCGGCAAGTCGGTCATCATCGGCGACAGCCGCGCCCAGAAGACCCCCGAGCTGTTCCGCGCCTTCGCCCGCTACGTCGACCAGCTGGGCGGCGTCTATTACGCGGCGGAAGACGTCGGCGTTTCGGTCGAGGACATCGCCGAGGCCCGCAAGGTCACCCCCTATGTGCTGGGCGTGAAGGACGGCCCCGAGGCCTCGGGCGACCCGTCGCCGGTGACGGCCGAGGGCGTGTTCCGCTCCAACCTGATGGTCGCGCGCAAGCTGTGGAACCAGGACGACATGACCGGCCTGACCGTGGCCCTGCAGGGCATCGGCCACGTCGGCGGATACCTCGCCGACAAGCTGCACAAGGCCGGCGCCAAGCTGATCGTCACCGACGTCAACCAGCCGCTGCTGGAAGAGGTCGCCGCCCGCACCAACGCCGAGATCGTCGCCCCCGACGCCATCTATGACGTCCAGGCCGACATCTACGCCCCCTGCGCCCTCGGCGCGACGCTGAACCCCGAGACCCTCGACCGCCTCAAGGTCAAGGCCGTCTGCGGCGCCGCCAACAACCAGCTGGCCACCCCCGACATCGGCCAGATGCTGTTCGAGCGCGGCGTGCTCTACGCCCCCGACTACGTCATCAACGGCGGCGGCATCATCAACGTGGCCTCCGAGATGAACGCCCGCCAGACCGGCGGCGCCTACGATCCGCAGTGGGTCGAGGGCAAGCTGTCGCGCCTGATGGAGACGCTGGAGGAAATCCTCGACCGCTCCACCGCCGAAAAGCGTCCGACCCACGAGATCGCCGACGCCATCGCCGAAGCCCGCATCAACGCCGCGCGCGACGCCCGCGAGGAGCGCCTCAAGGCGGCCTGAGCCTCACGCGGCTGAATGAAATCACGGGCCCGCGACTGCCGCGGGCCCGTTTTTCATGGCCGCGACGCGAGCGGATTCGCTCCGCGCCCGAAGACGGACCATCATCGCCGGAAACGCCCCAGTGATTCGGGCCGAGGCGACATGACCGCATCCTCCCGCAAGGGTTTCGACCCCCTGCTCATCGTCATGGCCGTCGGCTTCGTCGTGGCCGTCGGCGCCCTGGCCTATCCGGCCTTCCGCGCTGATCCGATGAGCGCGCCCGGTCTGATGCTGATCTTCACGGCCGGCGCCGTGGCCCTGATCGGCCTGTTCGCCTTCGCCCGGGGCGAGCGCCGCCAGCCGCTGGGCGACACCACTATCGACCTGCTCGACGCCATGGCCGAGCCCGCCGCCCTGGTCTGGGCCTCGGGCCAGGTGCTGGCCTTCAACGCCGCCTGGGCCGACAGCAACGGCGCCGTCACCAGCCTGCCCAAGGGCCGCTCGGCCTCGGCCCTCTACATGGCCTTCGCCCAGGCCCGCGCCGGCGAGCAGGGCCGCGCCATCGTGGTCATCGGCGACCGCGAGCAGGAGGTGCTGATCGGCCGGGCCGGGGAGGGGCGCTTCCTCGTCCGCGCCGCCCCCG
>JADGMZ010000143.1 GCA_015234495.1 Brevundimonas sp.
ACGGCCTTCGAGGACGGCGGCGTGCGGCTGGCCGACGGACGGCTGATCGAGGCCGATGCGGTGCTGGTCGGGGTCGGGGCCCAGGCCTGCGACCGGCTGGCGGCGAGCGCCGGGTTGGCGTGCGGAAACGGCGTGGTGGTGGACGAGGCGGCGCGGACCTCGGACCCGGCCATCTGGGCCATCGGCGATGTGACCTTCCGGCCGATCCCGGTCCATGACGGCCTGATGCACCGGCTGGAGAGCGTGCCCAATGCGCTGGAGCAGGCCAAGCAGGCGGCGGCGGCCATCGCCGGCCGCCCGGCCCCGGCTCCGGAGGTTCCGTGGTTCTGGTCGGACCAGTACGAGGTCAAGCTGCAGATCGCCGGCCTGCCCGCGGGCGCGGACCGGCAGGTGCTGCGCGGAGAGCCGGCCGCGGCGGCCTTTGCGGTCTTCCACCTGGCCGGCGATCGCATCGTCTGCGTCGAGGCGGTCAACGCCCCGGCCGAGTTCATGGCCGGGCGGCAGATGATCGGGCGGGGCGCGGCCGTCGATGCGGACCGGCTGGCCGACCCGGCGGTGAGCATGAAGGCGGTGGCGGCGGGCTGAGACTCAGGCGACGGCGGACCTCGCCCGGGGCGTCGGAGCCGTCAGCCGCTCAGAAAGCGTATCAAGCGAGACCGGGCGGCCGATCAGATAGCCCTGGGCCATGTCGCAGCCCATGCCGCGCAGCAGGGCGAGGGCGATGGGGGTCTCGACGCCCTCGGCGGTGACCTTCATGCCGAGACCGTGGGCGAGGTCGATGGTCGACTTGACCAGCAGGGCGTCGCGAGCCGAGTCGTCGAGGCCGAGGATGAAGCTCTTGTCGATCTTCAGCTCATCGGCCCGGATCTGCTTCAAATAGGTCAGGGACGACAGGCCCGAGCCGTAGTCGTCCAGCGAGACGGCGATGCTTGCTCCGGCGAAACGGCCGAGGATGCGCAGGGCCACCTCGGGATTGGCGACGACGGCGGTTTCGGTGATCTCGAAGCACAGGCGCGCGCCGGAGGCCTCCACCTCGGCGAGGGCGAAGTCGGCGAAGCTCTCGTCGGACAGCAGCCGGCCGGAGATGTTGACCGAGACGGTCAGGTCGTGGCCGGCGCGGCGCAGCCCGGCCTGGTCATGGATGACCTGGCGGATGACCCATTCCGTGAGCGGCCGGATATGGCCGGTTTCCTCGGCCATGCCGACAAACAGGTCGGGCGGGACGCAGCCCCGCCTGGGGTGGGTCCAGCGCGCCAGGGCCTCGACCGCCCGGACGCTGTCGGACCGGAAGTCGTATTTCGGCTGGTAGTTCAGCGAGAACTCGCCGTTGTCGAGGGCGGCCATCAGTTCGCTGATTAGCGACAGATTGCCGGCCGGGTCGCCGTAGCGGATCGGGTCGAACCCCATGGCGCGGACGTGGGCGGCGCGGGCCTGGTCGACGGCGATGGAGGCGCGGTCGACCGGGGAGGCGACGGTGCGGTTGGCCAGGCCGGTGCGCGCCAGGCCAGCGGTCAGGGCGATGTCGACCGGGGCCCCCTTCAGCACCACCGGGGCCTGGGCGGCCTCGCACAGGCGCGCGGCGGTCTCCACCGCCTCCTCGTCGTCGGCGGCGCGGAGAACGAGGCCAAGCACGCCGGCGCCGACGCGGGCCACGGGCGTGCGGCCGGTCAGCCCCGAGAGCCGGTGTCCGAGGGTGGTCAGCAGGCCGGCCATGGCGTCGTAGCCGATGGCGCTGCGCAGCACCTCGAAGCGGTCGACGCCGAACAGGACGACATAGACCCGGGCTTCGCCGGCGGCGGCCCGTTCGAGAGACAGCCGGTTGCCGAGGCCGGTCTCCTGATCATGCACGGCCATGTGGGCCAGGCGTGCGTCGGGATCGAGCGGGTTCGTCCGGCCGGAGGCCGGCGACAGGAGCGCCGACAGATACGCGAACGGACTGCGCATGACCCGTGAATAACCCGGCAGGGTGAAGCGGGCGTAAACCCCGTGCCGGGGTCAGTACACGTCGCGGCGGTAGCGGCCGGTCTCGGTCAGCTCAAGCAGGCGCTCGCCCCCGAGGATGGTTTCGAGCGCGGCGTGAACGCCGGTCGACATGCCCCCGAGGCTGCCGCAGACGAGGAGCACCGCCCCGCGGTCGACCCACCGGGCCAGTTCCCCGGCGTTTCCCGTCAGCAGGTCCTGGACGTAACGTCCGTCCCCCGGGTCGCGCGAGAAGGCGCGGTCCAGCCGGGTCAGGACGCGCGATGTCAGGGCGGCCTGCAGTTCGTCGTCGAGGAAGGCGTCGCAGGCCGAGGTGCGCTCGCCGAACAACAGCCAGGTTCCGCCGTGCGGACCGCCGGCGCGGGCGCGCCAGTGGGCGCGCAGGCCGGCCAGGCCGGAGCCGTTGCCGATCAGGATCAGCGGGACGTCGGGCGGCGGGCCATGGAAGCTGCGGTTGGTCCGGAGCCGCATGTCGACCGGATCGCCGGGCTCGAGGCCGCGGATCAGCCAGCCTGACGCCAGACCCGGCGAGCCGTCGTCGCGGACCGCCAGGCGGATGATCAGCTCGACGGCGCCGTCCGACGGCAGCGAGGAGACCGAATATTCGCGGCTGGCCGGGGCCGCCCCGTCGACGGCGGGCAGGCCGATCTCGGCGATGTCGCCGGCCACCCACAGGGGGGCGTGGTCGATCGGCTCGAAAGCCAGCCGCCAGACCTCGCCGCCGGGGCTGCCCGGGTTCAGATGGGTGCGGGCGGCCAGCCGCCACCGGTCGTAGGCGGGCGGGGTCCAGTCGGCCTCCACGGCGCGGCCGGCGACGGCGCCGAGTTGATGCTGCCAGTGGCGGACAGCGTCGGCGTCGCCGTCGTCGACCTCGATGCGGTCGAACAGGGGGGCGGCGCCCGAGCGCTGGAGCCAGGTGTCGAGGGTCCGGCCGAAGCCGCAGAAGTCGGCGTAGCTGCGGTCGCCGAGGGCCAGAAGGCCATAGGACAGGCCCGACAGGTCGGCCGGCGTCGTCATGTGCCGGCGGGCGAACCCCGACAGGGCGTCGGGACTGTCGCCCTCGCCGGTGGTCGAGGCGATCATCAGCGCCCGGCCCGCGGCCTTCAGCTGTTCCGGCTCGAGGTCGCCAAGCAGGACGACGCGCGACGGAACCCCGGCGCCGGAGAGGCTGTCGGCGGTCATCCAGGCCAGTTCCTCGGCCTGACCGGTCTGGCTGGCGAAGGCGATCAGCAGGGCGTCGGCGTCTTCGGCGGGGGCCAGGGCGGCGGCTCGCGCCGCCCCGGCGCGACGGGCCCGCGCGCGGGTCCAGGCCACGGCGGCGACGAGCAGCAGCCACAGTCCGACGGCGGTCAGGGCCCACAGCCAGCGTAGTGGATCAGCGGTCACGCGCCCTCGTTCAACATGGCGGCGAAGGCGGGGGTGACCGTCTCGGTCAGGACCCCTTCGGCGTCGCGCCCGACGAAGGCGGCGGCGACGTTCATGGCCCCGGCCCAGGCGGGCCCCTCGACGGGTCCCATGACGGTCAGGGCGGTGGCCACGGCGTCGGCGTAGAAGGCGGTGTCGGCGAGCACAGTCACCGACGCCAAGCCATTGTCGACGGGCCGGCCGGTGCGCCCGTCGAGGGTGTGGCTGTAGGCCCGGCCGCCGGCCTCGAACCGCCGCACCCAGTCGCCGGAGGTGGCGACGGCGAGGTCGAACAGGGCGGCGAGGGTGCGCGGCGTGGGCGTGCCCGGCGCCTGCTGCAGTTCGACCCACCACGGCCGTCCGTCCGGCTTGACCCCTGCCCCGCGCAGTTCACCCCCGATCTCGACCAGATGGCTGACGGCGCCGAGCGAGGTCAGCCGTTCCGACACCCGGTCGACGGCGTGGCCCTTGGCGATGCCGGAGAGGTCGAGCCTGAGCCCGCCTGGCTGCTGGACCGCGCGGGCCTCGCGGTTGAGACGCAGACGGTTCCAGCCGCTGACCGCGCGGGCGGCGGCGATCTCGTCTTCGGAGGGGAGGGTGACGGCGGCGAAGGCGTCCCGCGGCCGCGGTCCCGGCGGGCCGAAGCCCCACAGGTCGACCAGGGCGCCCAAGGTGGGATCGACGGCCCCGTCGGTGTCGTCGGCGAGGTCGAGCGCCGCGTTGAGCAGGTCCCAGAATGGCTCGGACACGGCCCAGAAACCCGGCGGCGCGGCGTTCCAGCGCGACAGCTCCGACCGGGGCTCCCAGTGGCTGAACAGCAGGATTATCCGGTCCAGCTCCGCCTCGATCGCCGCCTGCACGGCCGTCTGGTCGAGCCCGGGCGGGGGGACCAGACGGACCGCCCAGGTCGTGCCCATGGTCTGGCCGCCGAGGTCGAGGATCAGGTCCGAGGGCGGGCGCGAGGGGGTGCGGCCGTGGGTCGGAATCAGGACGCGGTTGTCCGGACCCGGGCCGGCGTCGCCGATCAGGATCGGCGGCGGGGCGGCCCGGCTGGAGAGGGGCGGGCGATCGCTCAGGGCAGGACTTCCACGACGCCGTTGTACTGGGCCGAGGTCGCGATCTGGTCGCCCGAGGCCGGGGTGCGGACCGAGGCGTTCATCCAGTACATGCCGGGCTCGGGCCAGGTGACGGTGAAGCCGCCGTCGGCGCCGGTGCGCACGGTCAGTTCCTCGGGGTTGTCGCGATAGCGCGTGCCGCCGCGGGCGATGGTGACGTCCAGACCCGCCGCCGGCTGGCCGTCGCGGACCAGTTTGAAGGTCGCGGCCTCGCCGGCGACCAGGTCGTTCGGATGGCTGACCGGGC
>JADGMZ010000144.1 GCA_015234495.1 Brevundimonas sp.
GCCTGGCCACCAACCTCGACGATCTGGACCAGAAGCTGGGCGGCCTGCACCCGTCCGACCTGCTGATCCTCGCCGGCCGCCCGTCGATGGGCAAAACGGCGCTGGCCACCAACATCGCCTTCAACGTGGCGCGAAACTACCGCTGGGAGCCGACCCCCGAGGGCCGCAAGACGGTCAGCGGCGGCGTGGTCGCCTTCTACTCGCTGGAAATGTCGGCCGAACAGCTGGCCATGCGGATTCTCGCCGACGCCTCGGGCGTGTCGTCGGACAAGCTGCGCAAGGGCGAGATCGACGCCGCCGACTTCGGCCGCATCCGCGACGCCGCCGTCGAGATCGGCGAGAGCCCGCTGTTCATCGACGCCACCGGCGGCCTGTCGATGTCCAAGCTGGCCGCCCGCGCCCGTCGCCTGAAGCGGATGGAGCACGGCCTCGACCTGATCGTGGTCGACTATCTGCAGCTGATCACCACCGGCGAGAGCAACAGCCAGAAGAACCGGGTGCAGGAGGTGTCCGAGATCACCGGCGCCCTCAAGGCCCTGGCCAAGGAGCTGAGCGTGCCGATCCTGGCCCTGTCGCAGCTGTCGCGTCAGGTCGAACAGCGCGAGGACAAGCGGCCGCAGCTGTCCGACCTGCGCGAATCCGGCTCGATCGAGCAGGACGCCGACTGCGTCATGTTCGTCTACCGCGAGAGCTACTATCTCGGCCGCGCCGAGCCGCGCGAGGGCACCGAAGAGCACCTCAAATGGCAGGAGGACATGGACCGCCTCAAGCACCAGGCCGAGGTGGTCATCGGCAAGCAGCGCCACGGCCCCATCGGCATCGTCAAGCTCAGCTTCGACGCCGACACCACCAAGTTCGGCAACCTCGCCCAAGGCCAGCGCTACGACAGCTACGGGGATTAAACCCTCCCCCCTTGGGGGAGGATCGGGCGAATCGCCCCTACCCCTTCACGCTCCCGGCCAGCATGCCGCGGATATAGTAGCGCTGCAGGGCGAGGAAGAGGGTCAGCACCGGCGCGACAGTGATCACCGCCCCGGCCATCATCATCTCGATGTCCTGCACGTGCTCGCGCGACAGGGCCGCCAGCGCCACCGGCAGAGTGTAGTTCGACTGGTCCGTCAGGATGATCAGCGGCCACAGGAAGTCGTTCCAGCTGCCGAGGAAGACGAACAGGGCCAGGGTCACGATGATCGGCTGCAGGGTCGGCAACACCACCCGGCGGAAGATCTGACCCTCGCTGGCCCCATCGATGCGGGCGGCCTCCAGCATCTCGTCCGGGATCGACAGCGAGTATTGCCGCACCAGAAACAGACCGAAGATCGAGGCCAGCCAAGGCACCAGCGCGCCAGCGTAGGTGTTCACCAGTCCCATCCCCTTCAGCATCAGGAACAGCGGCAGGGTGCCGATCTGGGCCGGCACCACCAGCGCTGCGACCAGCAGCTGGAAGGTGCGCTCGCGGCCCCGGAAGCGCAACTTGGCGAAGGCGTAGCCGGCCGGGACGGTGAACAGCAGCGCCAGCCCTGTCGCCATCGTCGCCAGGGCGAAGCTGTTCCACAGATAGCGGCCCATGCCCTGGGTCACGAACAGGTCGCGGTAGTGCTCCAGCGTCCAGGTCTTCGGCCACAGCGGCGGCGGGAAGCTGGCCGCCTCGCCCGTCGACATGAAGCTGACCGACAGCATCCACAGCAGCGGGAACAACACCAGCAAGCCGATGGCGGCCACGGCGAGGTTGAGGGCCAGGGCGCGGAGGCGGCGAGCGCTCATTCGTAGGCCCCCATCCGCCTGGCCACCGCCAGCTGCACCAGCGTCACCGCCAGGATGCAGACGAAGAGGATGAAGGCCACGGCGCTGGCGGAGCCGAGGTTCCACCATTTGAAGCCCTCTTCGTACATGAAGTAGAGCACCGTCACGGTCGACTGCGCCGGCCCGCCCTGGGTCATCACATAGGGCTCGGCGAACAGCTGGAAGAACCCGGCCACCGAAATGATCGAGACCAGCAGCAGGGTCGGGGCGATGGCCGGCAGGGTGACGTGGGTGAACCGCTTCCACGCCCCCGCCCCGTCGATCCGCGCCGCCTCGTAGAGGTCGTCCGGCACGGTCTGAAGAACCGCGAGGAAGATCAGCATGTTGTAGCCGAAGATCTTCCACACCACGAACATCAGGATGGCCGGGATGGAGGTCTCCGGCTGGCCCAGCCAGTCGACCGGCGGGAGGCCGATCCCCGAGATGGCCCAGTTGATGACGCCGTAGCGGGTGTGCAGCAGGTAGTTCCACAGCACCGCCGTGGCCACCAGCGTCGTCACATACGGCGCGAAGAACATCACCCGCCACAGCGGCCGCCACTTCACCACCCGCGCATTGAGGATCACCGCCGCGGCCAGCGAGGCCGCGATCGACAGCGGCACGCCGAGCACGGCGAACAGGCCGGTGTTCCGCATCGCCCCCCAGAACAGCGGATTGCCGAACAGCCGCTCGTAGTTCTGCAGGCCGACGAAGCGGACGTTGTCGAGGTCGGCCAGGGCGTAGATGTCGAAGTCGGTCAGGCTGAGCAGCAGGGCCGCGAACACGGGCAGGCAGAAGAACAGTCCGATGGCCAGCAGCGCCGGCGCCACGAAGCCCCAGGCCGCCCGCTCGCGCGACCGCGCCCCGCCGGGGCCGCGGCGCGGCCGGGCCGCCGCCTCGGCCTCCACCTTGGCCATGTTCAGCCGCACGTCAGTCATGCCCGGCCCCGCTCCATCATCCAGCGGCGCTTCTCAAGCAGGCGGTCCGCCCTGCGGTCGATCTCGGCGGCGGCAGTCTCGGGCGTGTACTCGCCGCGCACCATGCGCTCGGCGACGATCTGCATCTCGGTGACGATCCGTTCCCACTCGGGCACCTTGGGCACCGCCCTGGCGCGGGCCAGCTGGCCCTGGAAGGCGGCGATATAGGGGTCGTTCGCCACAGCCGGCGTCGCCCAGGCGCTGGGCCGCGCCGGCAGGTCGCCGGTGACCTGGTTGAAGCGCGCCTGCACCGACGGCTCCGACAGATAGCGGACCAGCTTCCATGCCGGCTCCTGG
This sequence comes from Brevundimonas sp., assembly GCA_015234495.1. GTDB lineage: Bacteria > Pseudomonadota > Alphaproteobacteria > Caulobacterales > Caulobacteraceae > Brevundimonas. The sequence continues at coordinate 3,057 of JADGMZ010000144.1, forward strand.
TGCGGCGACGAGCGGAACACCACCAGCGACGAGCCGCCCGGGGCCGAGGCCCCCGGCCCGTCCGGTCCCGGCACGCCCGAGGTCATCCAGCGCGTCTCCGGCTTCAGCCGGTTGCGGAAGTCGCCGATGGTCCACGGCCCCGAGAAGTAGAAGCTGAACCAGCCGCGCTCGAACTCGGTCCAGACGTTGGAGATCTGCGCCGCCGAGGCCACCGGCGCCAGGCCTTCGTCGAACAGGCTCTTGTAGAAACCCAGCGCCGCGATGAAGGACGGACTGGAGAAATTGCCCCGCGTCGCCTCCTCCTTGAGCAGCGGCTCATCCCCCTGCAGGCCGAATGTCAGCAGCTGCTCGAACTCGTTCAGCGGCAGCAGCACGGCGTATTTGTCCGGCCCGACGACGCGCTTCACGGCGTGCATGGCCTGTTTCCACCCGGCCCAGGTCTGCGGCACGGCGCCGTAGCCGGCCCGCTCCAGCAGGTCCGAGCGATAGAAGATCAGCCGGGTGTCGACGTACCACGGCACCCCGACCACCCGCCCGTCGATGCGGTTGGTGTCGAGCACGGCCGGGAACTGGTCGGTCAGCAGGTCGGAGGCGAAGGCCGGCAGGGCGCTGATGGCGCCAATCGCCGCCATCTCCGACACCCAGGTGTTGCCGACCTGGCTGAGGTCCGGCAGCGAGTCGCCGGCATAGGCGGTCAGCAGCTTCTGGTGCGCCGCCGTCCACGGCAGGGCCTGGACCTCGACGCGGACGCCGGGATTGCGGCGCTCGAATTCCGGCAGGATCTGCGGGACGTTGGTCGCCTCATTGCCCATGGCCCAGAAGCGCAGGCGGGTGATCCCCGCCTCGCCTCGCCCGCAGCCCGCCAGACCGGTCGCCGCTGCGCCGGCCATCAGGCCCAGCGCCGCGCGTCGATCCGGTCGCGGAAGGATCATGCGTGATCCAGCCAGCCGCCCGTGAAGCCGGCGACCTTCAGACCGCGGATGATGTTCGGCTCGCGCCGCATGCGCTGCCACACGGCGTCCGAGCGATGGTTCTCCAGCTGGATGACGATCGGCCCCTGGTCGATGCCCAGGTAGTCGCCGTCGACCCAGCCGATGCCCGGCACGATCCGCCCGTGCTGCAGGGTGTTGGTGGTCTCGCGCAGGGTCGGGTTGAAGGAGTCGAGGAAGCCGTACTCGGAGTACAGGGCCGAGCCGTAGCGGGCCTTGATCGCCTTGAAGCAGGCGGTGACCTCTTCGGGCGCGAAGGGCATCGAGCCCAGCGCCGCCGTCGGGGCCAGGGTGCCGTCGTCGCGGTCGCCCGGGCCGCGGGCCGAATAGCTGAAGAACTGCCGCTCGCGGCCGTCGATGACCTGTTTGAAGCCGCCCGGCCCGTCGCAGGCCGTCAGGCCCCAGACGTCGGCCGAATAGCCGGCCCAGCCGCTGGTGTTGCGAATGGCGTAGTTGCGCTGCGCCGCCACCGCCCGGGCGCTGTTCTGGAAATAGTCGAAGCCCGGGATTTCGGCCTGTTTCGAGCGCATGAATTCGTCGTGGATGCCGCGGAAGTCCACGAACATGTGGCTGTACTGGTGCCCGAACAT
>JADGMZ010000145.1 GCA_015234495.1 Brevundimonas sp.
GTAGAGCAGCTCGCGCTCGTGCCGGTCGGTGATGCGCAGCATCTCGGGGCCGTAGGCGTCGTAACGGCCGGACTCGCGCCACAGGTCGGCGAGCTGGAGGGTCGGCATCAGCAGCTCGACGGCCCCTGCCCTGACCTGCTCCTCGCGGACGATCTGCTCGATCTTGCGCAGCACGCGCAGGCCCAGTGGCAGCCAGGCGTAGATGCCGGCCGCCTCCTGGCGGATCAGGCCGGCCCGCAGCATCAGCTGGTGCGAAACGATCTGGGCGTCCGAGGGCGCTTCTTTCAGGGTGGGCAGGAAGTAGCGCGACAGGCGCATGGGCAGAATCCGCGGACAGAGTGGAGAACCGCTTTAGCCGGGAGAGCGGGGCGAAAGCTAGGCCAGAGGAGGGATTAGGGATGAGGGATCAGGGATGAGGGGGACGCCGAGAAACAGACGCTGCAGGGCGCTTCATCACTGTAAGGGCTCAGGTTCTGACCCTAATCCCTCATCCCTCATCCCTCGCTACGGATGCGGCCGGCCGATGCCGTAGCGCGCAGCCAGATACGGGACGATGGCGTGGTCCTGGAGGAAGCGGCGGCCGGTGTGTTCGCTGGTCTGCGCGTCGGGCCAGTCGAGTTCGCCGTCGAGAACCAGGATCGGGCAGGACTGGTGTTCCTCGCCGACCAGGTCGATCACCGGCCGACGGGGCCGCGGATGGTTCAGGCGGATGACGTCGAGCTGGTCCTTCAGCGACGGGTAGAAGGCCAGGACGCCCTCGACATAGGCGCCGGCGGGGCAGAACCACGGTCCGCCCTCGTCGTCGATCCAGTCCGGATTGAGCAGGAACAGGCGGTCGGTCATGGCTCAGGTCGGCGGCGTCAGCTCGGGCAGCGGCATCCAGCCGATGTAGACCAGGACCATGATCAGCAGCCAGACCAGCGCCGAGACCCAGGTGGTGGTGAGGAACTTGCGCTTCAGATTGGGCTGCAGGGGCGCGCCCCACTGGCCGCCGTCGGTGGGCCGCTCCTGGTCGGCCTGGTTCATGCCCAGCGGCAGGATGGCGAACAGCGAGATCCACCAGCAGACGACGTAGACCGCCAGCATGGTCAGGGGACCGATCGGCATGCCCATCAGTGGGCTCCTTCCTTCGGAGTTTCCATCAGCTCGACCAGGACGCCGCCCATGTCCCTGGGATGGACGAAGATGATCGGCGTGCCGTGGGCGCCGATGCGCGGTTCGCCCGTGCCGAGGATGGTCGCACCCCTGGCGCGCAGGGCGTCGCGGGCGGCGATGATGTCTTCGACCTCGAAACAGACGTGGTGCTGGCCGCCCTTGGGATTCTTCGCCAGGAAGCCGTGAATCGGCGAATCATCGCCCAGCGGTTCGATCAGTTCGATCTGGCTGTTGGGCAGGTCGATGAAGCAGACGCGGACGCCCTGGGCCGGCAGGTCGAAAGGCGCGTGGGCCCGGGTCGCGCCGAGCACGTCGCGATAGAGGGCGACGCTGGCCTCGATGGAGGGGGTGGCGACGCCGACGTGGTTCAGTCTACCGATCATGGGGAGGACTTAGCCGTTCCGGCGGCGCGGGAGAAGGCGTCCGAGCGTCTCAGGCCGGGGCGGCCGCCAGGGGCCACAGGCCGTCCGGCTGGAGATCGACCGTGCGCGCGCCTGCCGTCCAGCGCAGGGAGACGATCTCGAGGCCCGAGGCCCCGGCGGGAAGCCGCGCCTGGAGATGCAGTCCGGCGCCCGGCCCAAGCCAGCCGGCGCGGCCGCTGAGCGGCGCGCCCACGGGCCGGCGGTCGCCGTCGAGGAAGCGGATACGCACCGTCACGCCGAGGCAGGCGTGATCGGCGAGATTGGTCAGCGCGCCGATCCAGGTGCGGCCGCCGAGCGATTCCCGCAGCACCTGACTGCGGGTCAGGGCCGGGCCCGACCGGGAGGGCCCGCGGCGCGGGGCTGCGACCGGGCCGAGGACCCGCCGTCCGCCGCGCCGCTGGTCCGTCATCTCCGCCGCATTGGCCATTGCCTTGCCTCCGTCCTTGGGTGAGGCTTCGACCCTGCCTGGCGCGACTGGTGAGCGGCATGAGCAACTCCTGAGGTCCTGCTGAAAAATGGCGCCCGGCCGCTACCGCTTCGAACGCTTCGTTCTCGACGTCCAGGATCGCCAGCTGAAGCGGGATGACGCGGCGGTCGAGCTGAACGGCCGCTATCTCGACGCCCTGGCCTTGCTGGTGCGGGAGCCCGGCCGGCTGGTGTCCAAGGACCGGTTCATGGACGAGGTGTGGCGCGGCGTGCCCGTCACCGACGAGGCCCTGACCCAGTGCATCCGTACGCTGCGGCGCCAGCTCGGCGACGAGGCCGGCCGCCCGCGCTTCATCGAGACCGTGCCCAAGCACGGCTATCGCTTCATCGCGACGGTGGAGGTGATGGGGGAGGAAGAGGCGCCCGCGCCTCCGGTCCGGCGGGAGATGGCCGCGACGCCCGTGTCCACAGGGCCGGCGCGGGGGGCCTGGTCCCGGTTCGGCCTGATGGGCGGCGCGGGCATGGCCGGCGGCGGTCTCGCCGGCGTCTTCATCGGCCTGTTCTACGGCTTCGGCGCCGCGCCCGAACCGCTTCAGGCCGGAATCGGAGCGGCGTCCGTGCTGCTGGTGCTGGTCTGCATCAGCCTGGTCCTCGGGCTGATCGCCGGGGCCGGCGTGGGTTTCGGTGTCGCGGCGGCGCAGTTCGCCCTGGACCGGCGCTGGTTGTGGAGCCTCCTCGGAGGGGCGGCTGGCGGGCTGGTGACCGGTGCGATCGGCAAGCTGATCGGGCTGGACGCCTTCAACCTGCTGTTCGGGCAGTCGCCGGGCCAGATCACCGGCGCGGCGGAGGGGGCCCTGATCGGCGGCGCCGTCGGGCTTGGGGCCTGGCTGGCCAGCTGCCTGCCGGGGCCGGTCCGGCTGACGCCGGGTTTCGCGGCCGGGGGCCTGTCGACCGCGGCGGCCGGCCTGATCGCGCCGCTGCTGGGGGGACGACTGATGGGCGGCAGCCTCGATCTGCTGGCGCAGCGCTTCCCCGGGTCGCGCCTGAGTCTCGACCAGATCGGGGCCGTGTTCGGCGAAACCGGCTTCGGCCCCGTCAGCCAGGCGGTCACAGGCGCCTTCGAGGGCCTGATGTTCGGCGGCTGGGTGGTGCTGGCGATGACGCTGGCCCGGCGGCTGACCGGCAGGCCCGGCGCCTCCTGACTCAGAACCAGGCGCCGGTGGTCATCATCACCGCAAACAGGGCGGCGATCAGGGCGAAGCCGAAGTTGACGACGCAGAGGCCCGCGACGGGCCAGCGCACCCGCCGGGCCCCGACGATCGCCCAGACGCTGAGCGCCACGGTGGCGCCGAGCATGACCAGCCCCCAGCGGTCGGCGTGGAACCCCGTCTGGGGGCCGGTCTCTCGCCAATGCGAAGCCGCCCACACGATCAGGCTGATCCACGGCAGCGGCGTGAGCAGCATCGGCCAGACCGCCGCCCACGCGGGCCTGCGGACTCCGATCCAGCCGACCAGTGCGCCGACGACCCCGACCAGGAGGCCGGTCCCGACCCAGGTCTCCGTGACCTGCCCCACGATCATCAGGGGCGCAGTCAGCAGAGGGCTGAGCCGGTCCAGGTCAGAGGCTCCGCCGGGTCATCGCCGCCGCCTCAGTCGACGAACGGATCGGTCGGCGTCGGACGGGTCGGCAGCGGCATGCGCGGCAGGGGCTCGTCCGAGTTGGCGGCGGCCAGCAGCAGGCCGGCCAGCACCACGGCCGCCTGGCGCAGATCCTCGGGCTGCAGGTGGTCGTAGCTGTCGATCGAGGTGTGGTGCAGGCGGCTGCCGTAATCGAGCGGGTCCTGGATGAACTGGAAGCCCGGAACCCCGACGGTCTGCATGTAGACGTGGTCGGTGCCGCCCGAGTTGCGCAGCGAGACGGTGTCGGCGCCCAGGCTATGGAAGGGCTTCAGCCAATCCTCGAATACGGCGGCGGCGGCGACGTTGCCCTCGGCGTTGATGCCGCGGATGCGGCCCGAGCCGTTGTCGATGTTGAAATAGGCGACGAGGTCCGAATAGCCGTCGCGCGGCTGGATCGGCCAGCGGGCGCGCCAGGTGCGGCTGTTGGGCAGGGCGTCCAGCTCGGCGTCGCCCAGCGGGGCGCGGGTGGCGAGGTGGCGGTCGACATAGGCCAGCGAGCCGTGCAGCCCCTGCTCCTCGCCGTTCCACAGGGCGAAGCGGATGGTGCGCTTGGGCCGCACGTTCAGGGTCTTGAGGATGCGCGCGGCCTCCATGACCACGGCCGTGCCGGCGGCGTTGTCGACGGCGCCGTCCGAGGCCGCCCAGCTGTCGAAGTGGGCCCCGGCCATGACGTATTCGCCCGAGCGGCTGGTCCCGGGGATGTCGGCCAGGACGTTGTAGGCGTTGACGTCCTCGTCGTGGAAGCGGACCTCGCTGGTGAGCGCCAGCGTGGGGGTCGCCCCGGCGCGGGACAGGCGCGCCAGACGGCGATAGTCCTCGGCCGCCAGCTCCATGCCCGGCAGGGTCGGCGTGCCGCCGACCAGGTGGGTGTAGCCGGCGCCGTGCAGCAGGCCGCCGTCACGATAGGACATGCGCACCCAGCCGAGCGCGCCTTCGGAGGCGAGGAACTCGTCCATGCGCTGGGCGAAGTTGTCGCGGCCGCCAGCGCGGCTGAC
>JADGMZ010000146.1 GCA_015234495.1 Brevundimonas sp.
CGTCCGCGGCGGTGGACAAGCCGCCGGGCCTGTGGACGTCCCGACCCGACCTTCCGGGGCTGCCGAACCCTGTCATCCCGACCCTGAACCCTGCCATCCCGTACCCTGGACGCGGCTTTGGGGCGGGCCGTCCCGTGCCGTCGTTCGCCTCGGCAGAGGTACGGCGGAAATCTGTCCGATCGGCTGTCGCTTCGAAAAGGCCAGGAAAAGCAACGCGCCCAGGCCGGAACCGGCGCCGACGACCGAATTTGACGCGCCCGTCGGCCAAACTTCCTGAAGTCGCGTCGCTGCGGTCTTTGACAATTTCACATGACCGGATTTCCGGTTTTTCGGCGCCACCCTGCCATTCCGGCCGCTGCGGCCCGGTGAACCTTGACTTTCGGGGGGGATAATGCGCCCTTCCGGCCTCCCGATTTGAGGCCTTACCGGCCCGTATTCCAAGACGAACCGACCATGCACGCCTACCGCTCCCACACCTGCGGCGCCCTCCGTTTGACCGATGCGGGCTCCGATGTCCGTCTGTCCGGCTGGGTGCACCGCAAGCGCGACCACGGCGGCCTGCTGTTCGTCGACCTGCGCGACCATTACGGCCTCACCCAGCTGGTGCTGCACCCGGAGACGCCCGGCTTCGAGGCTGTCGAGCGTCTGCGCGCCGAGAGCGTCATCCGCATCGACGGCGAGGTGGTGGCCCGCGAGGCCTCGGTGGTGAACCCCAACCTGCCGACCGGCGAGATCGAGATCCGCGTCGCCGCCGTCGAGGTCCTGTCCGAGGCCGCCGAACTGCCGCTGCCGGTCTTCGGGGAGCCTGAATACCCGGAGGACATCCGCCTCAAGCACCGCTATCTCGACCTGCGCCGCGAGACCCTGCACCGCAACATCGTGCTGCGTTCGAAGGTCATCTCCTCGATCCGCCGGCGGATGGTCGACCAGGGCTTCCTCGAGTACCAGACCCCGATCCTGACGGCCTCGTCGCCGGAAGGCGCCCGCGACTTCCTGGTGCCGTCGCGCCTGCACCCGGGCCAGTTCTACGCTCTCCCGCAGGCCCCGCAGCAGTTCAAGCAGCTGCTCATGGTCTCGGGCTTCGACCGCTATTTCCAGATCGCCCCCTGCTTCCGCGACGAGGACCTGCGCGCCGACCGCTCGCTGGAGTTCTACCAGCTCGACGTCGAGATGAGCTTCGTCACGCAAGAGGATGTTTTCGCTGCGATCGAGCCCGTCATGCACGGCGTGTTCGAGGAGTTCGCCAACGGCAAGACGGTCGATCCCTATCCCTTCGTCCGCATCCCCTACCGCGAGGCCATCTCCCTGTTCGGCACCGACAAGCCGGACCTGCGCAACCCGATCGAGATGTCCGACGTTTCGGCGCATTTCCGCGACGGGGGCTTCGGCCTGTTCAACAAGATCCTCGCCGCCGACGCAAAGAACGCCGTCTGGGCCATCCCGGCGCCGACCGGCGGCTCGCGCGCCTTCTGCGACCGCATGAACTCCTGGGCCCAGGGCGAGGGCCAGCCGGGCCTCGGCTACATCTTCTGGTCCGAAGACCAGGGCGCGTGGGGCGGTCCGATCGCCAAGAACCTGGGCGCCGAGGCGACCGACGCCCTGATGAAGTCGCTCGGCCTTGGCAAGGGCGACGCCGCCTTCTTCGCCGCCGGCGATCCGGCCGTGTTCCACAAATTCGCCGGCAACGCGCGCACCAAGCTGGGTCAGGACCTCAACCTGATCGCCGACGGCGCATTCAAATTCTGCTGGATCGTCGATTTCCCGATGTTCGAGTGGTCGGAAGAGGAGAAGAAGGTCGACTTCTCCCATAACCCCTTCTCCATGCCCCAGGGCGAGATGGAAGCCCTTCAGACGAAGGACCCGCTCGACATCCTCGCCTACCAGTACGACATCGTCTGCAACGGCTACGAGCTGTGCTCGGGCGCGATCCGGAACCACAAGGCCGAGATCATGCTCAAGGCCTTCGAGATCGCCGGCTACGACGCCTCAGTGGTCGAGGACCAGTTCGGCGGCATGCTGAACGCCTTCCGCTACGGCGCGCCCCCGCACGGCGGCCTGGCCCCCGGCATCGACCGCATCGTCATGCTGCTGGCCGGCGAACAGGCCATCCGCGAGGTCATCGCCTTCCCGCTGAACCAGCAGGGTCAGGACCTGCTGATGAGCGCCCCGTCCGAGGCGGCGGAGCGCCAGTACAAGGAACTGCACATCCGGCCGGCCCTGCCGCTGAAGGGCTGATGCGACAAGGCCCCGCCGGGCGGGGCCTTGGGTCAGCGGACGCCGCTGGCGACCACGATGTTGCGGCTCCGGGGCGGAACCGGCGCCGCCGGCGGCCGGGGCGGCGCGGGCGGCGCTATGCGCACGCCGCGGCAGGCCCGCGGATTGAGATTGCCCGGGAGGCGCGTGCTGGAGTCGCCGCAGGCCCGTCCGACCTGCGCCTGGGTCAGCCCGCGGGCCCGCGAAAGATCGGCCCCCCGCAGATCGGTCCGGTTCAGTTCGGCGCCGTCGAAGTCCGCGCCCGCAAAGGCGCCGCCGGTCAGCCGCGCCCCGTTCAGCCGCGCCCTCGAAAAGTCGGCGGAGCGGAAGTCGCCGTTCGACAGGTTGGATGCGCTGATGTCGGAGTCCGAAAAGTCCGCGCCCCGCGCGCTGACGTTGGCGAGGTTGGCGGCGACCGCTTCGGCATCGCTGATATCGGCGCCGCTAAGGATCGCGCTGTTCAGATTGACGCCGATCAGCCGGGCGCCGGACAGGTCCGCGTTGGCGAAGCGGGTCCGCACCAGGGTGGCCCCGGAGGCGTCGACGCCCGACAGGCTGGCCGTGCTGAAATTGGCGCCGGTGAAGTTGGCGCCGGCCATGGTGGCCCCGTCGAGATCGGCGCGGCTGAAGTCGCTGCCCGAGAAGTTCGAGCCCATCAGCTCCGCGCCGCGCAGGTCGGTTCCGACGAGGGTGGCGTTGGTGAAGTTCGCGCCGTGGAAGGCGGCCCCGGTCAGATCCCGTCCCGACAGTTCGCACCCGTTGCAGGAGCCGCCCAGCGAGACCATCCGGGCCACGTCACGATCCTGCCAGCCGAGCTGGAGCCGGATTTCGGCCGCCGCCGGCGTCGCGGCCAGGGCGGACAAGGCCGCGCCCGCCGCCAGGCTGGCGGTGATGAGGCGACGGATCAGGGGCGAGGCGGACTGGGTCACGCCCTGTTACTGCCTCCAAACCCCGGCAAACCCTACTTAAATCGCGGTAAGGTGGATGGCCGCCATCGTTCAGCCTAGCAGTGGGGGATGGTCAGGCCCGGCGGCAGCTGCGTCGCCTCGTCGCCACAAGCCTGGCTGAGACGCCCCTGGGTCAGACCGGTGGCGCGTTCCAGCGAGGCGCCGGCGAAATTGGCCCCGCTGAGGGTCGCGCCGCTGAAGTTCGCCCCGTCCAGATAGGCGCCGACGAAGCTGGCGTTGGTCAGGTCGGCCCCGGCGAAGCTGGAGCCCGAAAATACGCCGCCGTAGGCCTCGACGTCGCGCAGGTCCGCATTCGAGAACCGGGTGCGGTTCATGACGCTGAGACTGAGATCGGCCTGGCGCAGCCGGGCGCCGCTCAGGTTCAGTCCCCGCGCCTGCAGGCCGGAGAAATCGCCCTGGAACAGGTTGCAGCCGGCGCAGCTGGCCCCGCCGCGCACGCGGGCGATCTGGCCGGCGTTCTGGGCGACGGCGGGCGCGGCCGCCGCGACGGCGGCGATGGCGAGGAGGGCGAGAGTGATCGGCTTCATGGCGGGCTCCGTATCTCGCATGGCGATGCAAGTCCCACGCCACCGTGCCGGGAAATCGTTGATTATCCCTGCATGGAGGGCGCCACGCCGCAGGTGTCGCAAACCCAGCCGCCGCCCCGTTGCTGCAGCGAGAAGTCGCCGCACGAGGGGCAGGCGGCGGTCTCGCTCGGGACAGAGGCCGCAGGCGATCCCGGTTCCCGCTTCTGCCCGAACGGCAGGACCACAAGGTTGTCCGGCGCCGCCCCGCGGGCGAATCCGCGGGAGATGAACCGGGCCGCGGGCACCGGCTCGGGCGCCCCGTCCCCGGAGACGGCGCCGCCCAGGCCGTCGGGATTCAGGCCCTCGACGTCGGCATTGGCCAGTTCGTGCCGGCCCAGGTAGGAGACCCCCAGTTCGCGGAAGATGTAGTCGAGAATGGAGGTCGCGGACCGGATCGAATCGTTGCCTGTGACCCGTCCCGCCGGCTCGAAGCGGGTGAAGACGAAGGCGTCGACGAACTTCTCCAGCGGCACGCCGTACTGAAGCCCCATCGAGATGGCGATGGCGAAATTGTTCATCAGCGACCGGAAGGCGGCGCCTTCCTTGTGCATGTCGATGAAGATCTCGCCCAGTTCGCCGTCGTCGTATTCGCCGGTGTGGATGTAGACCTTGTGGCCGCCGATGGAGGCCTTCTGGATGTAACCCTTGCGCCGATCGGGGATCTTGCGGCGGGTGCGTTCGCGCTCGACGATCTTCTCAACGACCCGCTCCGTGACAATTGGAGCGGCCGCGGGCGGGGCAGGACGGTCCTCCTCGGCGGCGGGCAAGTCGAGCACAGCGTCAACGGGCGCAGAGGCGCGCGCCAGCCAGAGGCAGCCGCGGGAGAGATCAGCGGCCAGGGCCGCAGCCTGCGCGGGCTCCGCGTCCCAGTCCAGCAGCAAGG
>JADGMZ010000147.1 GCA_015234495.1 Brevundimonas sp.
CTCGGCGCCGAGGGCCGAGACCGAGATCGGCACGTCCTTCAGGGCTTCGTCGCGGCGACGGGCGGTGACGATGACGTCGCCGACGGCCGAGGCTTCCTCGGTCTGGGCCGGCGCGTCCTGCGCGACGGCGATGGTGGAAAGCGCGCCCCAGGCGGCGCCCGCCATCAGGGCGGTCTTGATGTAGCGGTTCATGTGAAGTCCCATCCTGTGATATCCGGCCCGAGACGCTTTTTATTCAGCGTTCAATGATTTTCGGCGACCGTAACCGTTTTGGTCCGCCTGTCAAACGGCGCAGCTTGGCCGCCAAGCGCCCGTACGCGGACTGTGGCGCCGTTGCCATGATGGCCGGACGCAGCCTAGCTTCGGCCAATGACCAAGTCCGACGCGTCGCCCTCTTCGACCTCCGCCGCCGCCGGCCGGCGGGGCCGCCCGTCCAAGGCCCGCGCCGAGAGCGCCGGCGACACCCGCGAGTCGATCCTGGACGCCGCCGAGGACCTGTTCTCCAAGCACGGCTTCTACGGCGTCACCATCCGCGAGGTGGCCCGCGAGGCCGGCGTCGACACCGCCTTGGTGCACTACTACTTCGGCTCCAAGCGGGCCCTGTTCGACGCCGTCTTCCTGCGTCGCGCCGAGGTCTGGAACAGCGACCGGGTCAACGCCATCAACCGATACGCCGAGAGCGCCGGCGACGACATGACCCTTGAGGGGCTGCTGCAGACCTTCCTGCATTCGCCGTTCGAATGGGCGCTGAAGGGCGGGCCGGGGTGGAAGCACTATGCCGCCCTGGTGGCCCAGACCAACGCCAATCCGATGTTTGGCGGCGAGATCATGACCCGCTATTTCGACCCCACGGCGCGGCGACTGATCGAGCTGATCAAGCGGGTCCTGCCGGAGGCCAGGGAGGAGGACCTGTACTGGGGCTATCACAACCTCTCGGGCGCCCTGACCCTGACCCTGGGCGAAACCGGCCGCCTCGACCGCCTGTCCGGCGGGCTGTGCCGTTCGGGCGACCTCGAGACGGCCGGAGCCTATATGGTGAAGTTCGCCGCCGCCGGCTTTCGCGCCGTGTGCGGCCCCGCCGCGCCCGGCCGCCCATGACCGACGAGCGGTCGAAGGTCAGCCTGACGCTGGACCGCGACTTCATGCGGGGGGTTTTTGTGGCCCTGGCGGCCGGTCTGGTGCTGGCCTTCACCGGCGCCTTCGGCATGGGCCACACGCCCTTCTGGTTCCGGGTGGCCTACTGGGAGCCGATCATGCTGATGGGCGCCCTGTGGGGGCACCTGTGCTCGATGATGATCGGCCGTTACATCGACGCCGACCGCAGACCCTGGACGGCCGCCCTGGTCATGACGGCGGTGATCTCGGGCCCCCTCGCCGTGATGGTCTGGACGGCGACTACCCTCTGGTTCGATGACGACCGCAGCTTGCGCCTCGACCGGCTGGTCGACTTCCTGGCCCCGGTGACGGTGGTCACGGGGGTGCTGTGCGTGCTCAACGTCTTCCTCGACCGCACTCCGCCGCAGACCCATGCGGCCCCGGCGGGCTCGGCCCCCGTCCGTTTTCTCGAGCGCCTGCCGCCGCGCCTGCGCGGGGCGACCCTGCGCGCCGTCCAGGCCGAGGACCACTATCTGCGGCTGCACACCGACCGCGGCTCGGACCTGATCCTGATGCGGCTGTCCGACGCCGTCGCCGAACTGGCCGGCATGGAGGGGGCCCAGACCCATCGCAGCTGGTGGGTCGCCCGCGAGGCGGTGCGCGACGTGCGCCGCGGCGACGGCCGCGCCACCCTGATCCTCGACGGCGGCCTGGAGGCGGCGGTCAGCCGCCGCTACGCCCGAGCCCTGCGTGACGCCGGCTGGTTCTAGACCCAGAGACCGTGGAAGCTGACCGGCACGGCCGCGTCGGCGCGCCAGCTGGCCACCGGCCCGTCCTCGATCCGCGCCGCGTCCAGCACGTGGAGCTCCGTGGCGCCGGCCGCCAGATTGATCGAGGGCCCGACCAGCCAGCCGTCGTTCTCGGCCCCGCCGCCCGGTCGCGGCACGAACACCATCTCGTCCATCACGTGATCGGCGCCGAGGTCGAACACCTGTGTCCGCCCCGTGCGCCAGTCGGTCAGGCCAAGGGCGCTGGCGAAGGGCCGGCCCGGAGCCTCCTCGGCGGTGTGCAGGGTATAGCGCCGCGCCAGTCCCGCGCGCCGGGGATCGCTCCGGGGAAACTCCGCCACCTGTCCGGTGCGCTGCAGCTCGGCCGAGCCGTCCCCCTTCAGATGGGCCAGCGCCAGCCGCGCCGGCTCGCCGTTCAGGGGCACGCCATTCAGCACCTCGCTCGCGCCGCGGGCGGCGAAGTCCATGTCGGGGTGGGCGCAGACATCGAAGCGGATGTCCTCCCCGTCGGACCAGGCGTCGCCCAGGTGGAAGAAGCCGAAGGCCGGCAGGTCGAACTCGCGTCGCTTCGACTGGCCGTCCTTGTCGATGACCAGCACCCGGGTCCCCTCGTCCGGCCGCCATTCGAAGCCGTCGGCGAAGGGCATGACCATCCGCGCCTGCACCCAGGGCTGCAGCACGATGACCAGATGCCGGGCGGTGGCGGTGAAGTCGTGGACATAGCTGGCGCGCGGCAGGTCGATCAGGGTCGCCGCCTCCAGTTCGCCCGACGGCGACAGCCGCCAGACCATGGCGCGGCGTCCGCCCATGCCGAGGTTCCAGATGCGGCCGTCCGGCTCCCGCCGCGGATGGGCCAGGAAGGGCATGGCCTTCAGGTCCGGCCGCAGGGTGACCATGCCGCGGGTTTCCAGCGTCTCCGGGTCCATGGCGACCGGCGAGCCGCCTTCCCACAGGGCCCACAGGGTGTCGCCGGCCATCAGCACCGAGGTGTTGGCGGCGTTGGCGTCGTCGGGCGAGCCGATCTCCGCGCGCGGGTCGCCCGGGGTGCCGAAACCGGGCATCAGCATGGCGTTCGCCCGCGTCTCCTGCCGGCGCTTCGGCGTGTCGACGAAGCGCGCCGCCATCTCGGCCCGGCCGTCGGCGATGCGGAAGCGCCGCACCAGGCCGTCGCCGTCGAACCAGTGGCCCGCCGACCGCCCCGGCCGGCGGAACTTGGCCGGACCGTTGCGGTACAGCGAGCCCTCCAGCCCGGCCGGCGCCCGGCCCCGGATCAGCTGCATGGCCCGCGGGGCGAGGTCGGCCTCGACGTCGGCGGTGGCGAGGCCCCAGTCCGTCGTCGCCCGCAGCGCCGCCATGGCGCGGACGGTTTCGGGGGTGACCACGGCGGCCGACAGGGCGGCGGCTCCGGCCAGGAAGGAACGGCGGGAAGCGATCATCTCGGTGTCTCCTGACCTTCGATCAGCGCAGCTGCAGGGTCTGGGCGGTGGGGCCCTCGACGGCGAAGCGGGCCTGTTCCCACCCGGGCGGGCCCATGTTCACGACGGCGTTGTTGGAGAAGGCGAAGGGCTCGGTCGGGATACCGAAGGGATTGGTATCCATCTCGCCGTCGCCGTCGACGTCGTGGAAGGCCTTGGCGCCATAGGTTCCGGCGGGCAGGCCGCGGAACACCGCCACGGGCGTCGGCACAGCCGCATCGATGCGCATCTGCGCCACCGGGGCGCCGCCCGACCAGGCGGCTTCGGAATCATAGAGGGTGACCATCACGGTTCCCGTGCGGACTCCGGTCTCGAAGGTCAGGGTGATGTCCGCGTCCTGAGCGGCTGCGGACGAGGGCAGGGCGGCGAGGGCGAGGAGGGCGGCGGCGAACGGCAGACGAAGCATGGCGTGATCCCGATGGCAGGCGAGACCCGACATCCGGGCCTCCGACCCGCCGACCGTGGAGAGATCGCGCCGCCGTCGCCACGCCGGATGCGGGGGGCGCCGTCGCGCCTTCGTGAACGGCGCCGTCCGTCCGTTGGCGAAGCGCGAACGGCCGCGCGGTCAGTCGTCTTCGGTCCTCAGGCCGCCCCGTAGAGCGCCGCCTGCAGACCCAGGACGCGCGGGTCGCCGATCAGGTGCGGCGACTGGCGGGTCATCACATAGGCGCCGGACAGCCTCGCCTCCGGGTCGGCCCAGGCACAGCTGCCGCCCCAGCCGTAGTGGCCGAGCGCGCCGGCGTTGGGCCCGAACATCTCCAGCCCCTCGTTGCGCATCAGCCCGGCCGCCCAGCCGATCCGGAACGGCAGCACCCGGTCCAGCCCGCGCACGCGCTCCCGGGTCGCCGCCGCCAGGGTTTCCGGCGACAGCACCGTCCGGTCGTCCAGTTCGCCGCCATCGGCGAACACAGCCATGATCCGGGCCAGGTCCAGGGCCGTGCCGTGCAGATTGGCCGAGGGCAGCTCCATGGTCCGCCATGCGGCCGTGCCACGTCCGGCCGGGGCCGAACCGGCGTCGAGGAAGGCGGCGCGCTTGATCGCATCGATGACGCCCAGGTCGGGGGCCGAGGTCGGCTTCTTCATTTGGGCGACGCGGTCGTGCTCGGCCTCGGGCAGGCCGATCCACAGGTCGAGGCCGGGGAAGTCCTCGCGCAGCGCCGTCCCCATGCTGCGCCCGTCGACCAGCCGGAACAGCTCGCCCGCGAGCAGGCCGATGGTGATCGGGTGATAGCCCGAGCCCGTCCCCGATGTGGGACCCGGGGACGGGCTCGGGCTATCACCCGATCACCA
>JADGMZ010000148.1 GCA_015234495.1 Brevundimonas sp.
GGCCCGCGACCGCGCCAACGCCGCCAGCGAGGCCGACTCCAGTTCCTCGATCAGGTGGGCCTGGTGCTCCTGGAAGGCGCGGATGCGCTCCTCGCGCAGCATGGTCATCAGCACCAGCACCACCAGCCCGGCGGCGGTGAACGGCACCACCCCCATGAAGGCCCAGAACAGGTCGGTGCCCCACAGCGACGCCGCGATCACGGCGGCCGAGGCGCCATAGGGCGACGAGATCACCACCGCCTGTTTGGGCGAACTGCGCAGCTGGGCGAAGACCAGCACATAGCCGGAAACCAGCAGGGTCATGGCCAGCGGCTGGCCGAACGGATGGCCCGAGAACCACGCCATCAGCGGGGCCGTCGCCCAGGCGGCGGTGGTGGCGGTCGCCACGGCCGGGAAGATCAGCCCCCATCCGGCGCCGACGCGCTGGCTGATGCGCTTCTCGACCGCGCCGCGCAGGGCGCCGGCGGCGATCGTTCCGAAAAACCAGAGGGTCGCCGCGATCGGCCCGACCACGGCCAGCAGGCCGACAGCCCAGCTGGCGATGATCAGGTAGCGCAGGTACTGGGTCTGCAGAATGGCCCGCAGGGCCTGGGCCGCTTCGCCGGAACCGGGTTCGCCGCTGACAGGCTTGCTGATTCCGTCCGCCTCGACCATTTCGCCCTGCCTCCCAATCAACCCGGGGCGAACGCTATGGGGAAGGTTCTAAGACGAGATGAACGCTGACGCCTTCCGATCACGCCGTTCGGGCAACGCCAGACTCAGGCGCCATCGGCCTCAGCGGGCGTCAGGGCCCGGATCGACAGGGCGTGCACCGGCCCTTCCAGCTCCTCGCGGAGCAGGCCGTTGACGGTGCGCTGACGCTGCAGCCGCCCCTGCCCCTCGAAGGCCGCCGACACCACCGTTACGTTGAAATGGCTCTCGCCGCCGGCGTGGCCGTCGACGCCGCCTTCGTGGTGATGGCCGGCGTGGCGCCCGCTGTCGTCCTCGACCTCCAGCCGCACCGGCGCCAGGGCTGCGGTCAGTTTTTTGCGAATTATCGTCGTGATCGGGCCTTCCGGCATGTCATGTCCTTGTTGGCGACCAATTCGCCCTTACACTTCGTGCGATGTCATCCGCCTTTCAATACAAGCCGCGCTTCAAGGACATGCGGGTCAAGCCGCCCCGCCCCGAAGAGGAGGCGGCCGAAGCCGACGTGCTCCACCTCAAGCCGGGCGAGAAGCCGTGCCAGTGGCCGGACTGCAGCCAGGCCGCCACGGCCCGCGCGCCCAAGTCGCGCGAGCGGCTGAACGACTTCTATGACTTCTGCCAGCGCCACGCCGGCGAGTACAACAAGGGCTGGAATTTCTACGCCGGGATGACCGAGGGCGAGATCCGCGCCGCCCAGGAGAACGAGGCCATGACCGGCGGTCGTCCGACCTGGGAGATGAAGGCCGGCAAATTCACCCGCGAGGCCGCCGCCTTCGCCGCCAAGTTCGGCACGGCCAACACCCAGGGCGCCGGCAGCTGGCGCGACAGCTTCGGCCTGTTCGGCCGCCGCACCCAGGAGCAGGCGGGCCCCGGCGGCGAGGACGAACTGCGCCTCGGCAAGCTGGAGCGGGCCGCCCTCGCCGATCTCGATCTCGACGTCCGCACCGACAAGAAGGCGGTCAAGGCGCGCTATCACGAGCTGCTGAAGCGCTTCCACCCGGACCTGAACAAGGGGGACCGGGGGGCCGAGGCCAAGCTCCAGAACGTCATCAAGGCCTACAAGACCCTGAAGAAGGCCGGCCTGGCGGCCTGAGCTCAGGCCGGATCGGCGCACTCCAGGGTCAGCGACCGCAGCCCCTCGGCCCGCCGGAAGCGGCCGTAGCGGTCGCGGTTGTCGATGAACTCCGCCTCCAGCCGCTGCTGGAACGGCTCGATCTCGACGTCGGGCAGGCACGAGCGGATCATCGGCTCCTCGACCAGCATCAACCGCCAGCCGAACGGATGCGGCTTCGGCCCGCGCTCGCCGCTCAGCCAGCGGCCGACGTCGCTGTCGTTCTCCTCCCGGTACAGGAACCAGCCCTTTCCGACCTGGTGCCGGACCGCGAACGCCTCCTGTCGCTCGAGCAGGGTGCGGACACCCGCCACCGCCGCCTCATGCCGCGTTTCCGCCTCGGCCCGGTCGACGCCCGTCTCTCTCATGATCTCGTGGATGCGTTGGCCGCGGCGGCCGACCTCGGCCTGCAGGAACTGCGGATCGGCCCCGCCGTGCACGACGATGACGGCGCCCGGCTGGACGATCAGCCGCTTGGCCAGCGGCAGGAAGTAGTTGGCGCACGACGAATAGCACCGGTCCCGCACCCGCACGGTCAATGTCAGCGGCTCGAGCAGCTCGGCGATATCCAGCGCGTACCGGATGTCGCCGCCTCCGCTGTCGACGACCAGCTCCGTCGTCGTCGGCGCCAGCTGCTCCCGCACGCAGTCCGCCATGGCCGCGTTGACCGGTCCCTCGAGGACGAAGGTCGCGGCGCTCGCCTGCTCGCAGCGGGTCGGGTCAGGATCCTCCATCGCGTCCTGCGCCGCCCCGAGGGTCAGGGCCAGGCCGAGTGCGATGGCGGTGATCATCGGCGCCTCCCCTTCAGGCGGCCAGCTAATCACGGGCGCCGGCGCTGGCGCAACGCCGCCGGGCGCCTAGGTAAGGCTCCCCCCACCGAAGGAGACCCGCCATGGAAGTCCTCTACCGCGCCCACGCCACCGCCTCCGGCGGCGGCCGCGAAGACGGCCGCGCCGCCACCGACGACGGCAAGGTCGACGTGCGCCTGTCCACCCCGACCGAAATGGGCGGCAAGGGCGGCGACGGGACCAATCCTGAACAGCTGTTCGCCGCCGGCTACGCCGCCTGCTACCTCGGCGCCCTTCGCCTGGTCAGCGGCAAGGCCGGCACGCCCGTCGGCCCGGACACCCGGGTCCAGTCGACCGTCGGCTTCGGCAAGAACACCCGCGGCGAGGGGTTCAACCTCGACATCGAGCTGAAGATTACGGACCACGGCCTGGAGCAGGCGGTCATCGACGACCTGATCCAGAAGGCCCACGCCGTCTGCCCCTACTCCAACGCCACGCGCGGCAACGTGGACGTCAGGCTGAGCGCGGGCTGACGCACTGTCGCTCCTCCCTGTCGCGCAGCGATGGGGAGGAGCGCCGTCTCAATCCAGCGTCGTCCGGTAGCGCATCATCGCCAGGGCCCCGACCACGACCACAAACAGCCCCAGCGCCAGCAGGCTGCCGCCCGCGTTCTCCAGCCCCACGCCCTTCAGCAGCGATCCCCGCACCACCCGCAGGAAATGCGTCACCGGGATCGCCAGGCCGAGCGCCTGGGCCCAGTCCGGCATGCCCCGGAACGGGAACATGAAGCCCGACAGCAGGATCGACGGCAGCATGTAGAAGAAGCTCATCTGCATCGCCTGCAACTGGGTCTTCGCCAGCGTCGAGATCAGGAAACCCAGCGCCAGCGAGCCGACGATGAACAGCATCAGGCCCGCCCCCAGGGCCAGCCAGCCCCCGGCCATCGGCACTGCGAACAGCACCCGCGCCATGACCAGGATCACCCCCGCCTGGATCAGCCCGACCAGCACATAGGGCGTCAGCTTGCCGACCATCACCTCGAGGGGCCGCACCGGCGTGGCCAGCAGGCTCTCCATCGTGCCGCGCTCACGCTCCCGCGCCATGCCCAGGGAGGTCATCATCACCAGCGTCATCGACAGGATCACGCCCAGCAGCCCCGGCACGATGTTGTAGGCGCTGATCGCCTCGGGATTGTAGCGCCGGTGGACCACGACTTCGAATGGCGCCGCGTCCGACGCCCGCCCCGCCAGCGGCCCGGCCAGCTCCCGCGCCAGCGCCTGCTCCGGCAGCTGCAGCAGGGCCGCCACGGCCCCGCTCGTCGCTGACGGGTCGGAGGCGTCGGCCTCGACCAGGATCTGCGCCCGGTCGCCGCGCACCACCCGTCGCGTGAAGTCGGCCGGGACGATCACCGCGAACTGCGCCTCGCCGCGCTCCAGCGCGCGGTCCAGGTCGGCGGTGCTGCGCGCCACCTGCGTCACCGCGAAGTAGCCGCTGTTGTCCAGTGCAGTCAGGATCGAGCGCGAGAAGCCGCCCTGGTCCTGCACCAGCACCGCCGTCGGCAGGTTCCGCGGATCGTCGTTGATGGCGTAGCCGAACAGCAGCAGCTGCATGATCGGCATGGCCAGGATCATGGCGTAGGTCAGCCGGTCGCGCGTCAGCTGCACGAACTCCTTGGCCATCACCGCCCAGGTCCGCGTCAGGGAGATCACGCCGCCGCCTCCTGCGCCGCTTCCCGGTCGTGAATCAATTGGATGAACACGTCCTCCAGCGTCGGCTGGGTTTCACGCCATGCCAGCGGTGCCTTGCGGTAGGGCGCGATCGCCGCCTCCAGAGCCGCCCGGTCGCGGCCCGAGACGTGCAGCTCCGCCCCGAAGGCGGCGGCCATCTCCACCCCCGGCGCCCCGCGCAGCTCCGGCGCCAGCCGGTCCGCCCCCGGTCCCACGGCCAGGTAGGTGATCAGGCCCGACGCGGCGATCACCTCGTCCGCCGTGCCGCGCGCCAGGGTCTGGCCGCCGGCGACATAGGCGATCTCGTGACAGCGCTCGGCCTCGTCCATG
>JADGMZ010000149.1 GCA_015234495.1 Brevundimonas sp.
AGGACAAGGCCACCAACAAGGAGCAGTCGATCCGCATCCAGGCCAACGGCGGCCTGTCGGACGACGACATCGAGAAGATGGTCAAGGAAGCCGAGGCCAACGCCGCGGCCGACAAGGCCCGCAAGGACCTGGTCGAGGCCCAGAACTCGGCCGACAGCCTGATCCACTCCACCGAGAAGGCCCTGTCCGAGCACGGCGACAAGATCGACGAGGCCGGGAAGACCGCCATCCAGACCGCCCTCGACGACCTCAAGTCGGCCAAGGACGGCGAAGACGCCGACGCGATCCGCGAGAAGACCAACACCCTGGCCCAGGCCTCGATGAAGCTGGGCGAGGCCATGTACGCGGCCTCGCAGGGTTCGGGCGACGGCGCCGCCGCCGAAGCCCCCGCTGACGACGGCGTGGTCGACGCGGAGTTCGAGGAAGTCTCACCGGACGCCGAGGCCGACGCCGGCGACGAGAAGAAGAGCGCTTAAGGCGTAACGTCTCCTCCCCGTTCGCGCTTGCGAATGGGGAGGGGGACCGCGAAGCGGTGGAGGGGCTCTTTCAGCAGGCACGATCGTCCGTGCGGCGGGACCCGCCCCTCCACCACGCTGCGCGCGGTCCCCCTCCCCAAAGGCTTCACCTTTGGGGAGGAGAATGAAACTTGCATCAGTCGGCCGGGCGCCCATGTCAGCCCGGTCAGCCGCTGCGGTTACCGCCCGAAAAAGAGGCGGGGCCGAACCGGCAGGGTAAGAGGACGAACGCCAGATGGCGACGCGTGACTATTACGAGATTCTGGGCGTCGAGCGGACCATCGACGCCGCGGGGCTGAAATCCGCCTATCGCAAGCTGGCCATGCAGCACCACCCCGACCGCAACGGCGGTTGCGAGGACTCCATGGCCCGCTTCAAGGAAATCTCCGAGGCCTACAGCGTCCTCTCCGACGAACAGAAGCGCGCCGCCTACGACCGCTTCGGCCACGCCGGCGTCAACGGCGGCGGCAGCGGCAATCCCTTCGGCCAGAGCGGGGCCGGCTTCGCCGACGTCAACGACATCTTCTCCCAGGTCTTCGGCGAGGCCTTCGGCGACGTCTTCGGCGGCCGCGGCGGCGGCGCCCGCCAGCACGGCCCCCGCCGCGGCTCGGACCTGCGCTACGACCTCGAGATCAGCCTCGAACAGGCCTACAAGGGCGCCGAGGTCGAGATCGGCGTGCCCACCACGGCCGCCTGCGAGACCTGCGAGGGCTCCGGCGCCAAACCGGGCACCCAGCCGGTCACCTGCACCACCTGCCAAGGCGCCGGCCGGGTGCGCACCGCCAACGGCTTCTTCCAGGTCGAGCGCACCTGCCCCCGCTGCGGCGGCCAGGGCCAGATGATCGCCGAGCCCTGCACCACCTGCCACGGCCACGGCCAGGTCCGGAAGAACCGCAAGCTGCAGCTCAAGATCCCCGCCGGCGTCGACGACGGCTCGCGCATCCGCCTGTCGGGCGAGGGCGACGCCGGCCAGCGCGGCGGCCCGCGCGGCGACCTTTACGTCTTCCTCTCGGTGACGCCGCACGAGTTGTTCGAGCGCGACAACCTCGACCTGCTGGTCACCGTGCCGGTGCCGATGACGGTGGCGGCCCTGGGCGGCGCGATCGACGCCCCCTGCCTCGTCTCCGACGCCTGCGACGGCCGCTGCAAACAGCCCGTGGTCGTCCCCGCCGGGGCCCAGACCGGCAAGACGGTGCGCATCAAGGGCAAGGGCATGCCCCACCTGAACGGCCGCCAGCGCGGCGACCTGGTGGTCGAGCTGTTCGTCGAGACCCCGACCGACCTGACCCCGCACCAGAAGGAGCTGCTGCAGGAACTGGCCGCCTCGCTGGGCGAGAGCCAGACGCCGCGCAACACCAGCTTCGCCGGCAAGGCCAAGCGCTTCTGGGCCGACATCCTCGGCGACGCCAAGGAAACCGCCCAGTGACGCCCGCCGGGGGGCGGCCGGTCGGCGGCATCTTCCACGCCGGCATCTCCGGGGCGCGCGGCCGCATGGGCCGGGCGGTGTCGACGGTGCTGGACGCCCGTGAGGACGTGGTCGTGGCCGCCCGCTTCGACCGCGGCGAGAGCCCCGACCTGTCGCTGTGCGACGTGGTCATCGACTTCTCCACCCCCGACCATTCGGTCGAGCTGGCCCGGGCCTGCGCCGCCCGCGGCGGGCCTGCCCTGGTCATCGGCTCGACCGGCCTGACCCCCGAACAGGACGCCGAAATCCTCAGGGCCGCCGAGACCGTGGCCATCGTGCGCAGCGGCAATTTCTCGCTCGGGGTCAACATATTGATCGGCCTCGTCGAGCACGCCGCCCAGCGGCTCGACGCCCATGATTGGGATATCGAGGTGCTGGAGACCCATCACCGGCGCAAGGCCGACGCCCCCTCGGGAACGGCCCTGATGCTGGGCGAGGCCGCCGCCAACGGCCGCGGCGAGGATCTCGCCGACATCCGCCGCGCCCCCTACGACGGCATCACCGGCCCGCGTGAGACCGGCCGCATCGGCTTCGCCTCCCTGCGCGCCGGCGGGGTCATCGGCGAGCACACCGTGCTGTTCGCCTCGGACGACGAGACCCTGACCCTCAGCCACTCGGCCATCGACCGCTCGCTGTTCGCCAAGGGCGCCGTGGCCGCCGCCGCCTGGGTCCGCGGCCGCAAGCCGGGCCTCTACGACATGCAGGACGTGCTCGGCTTCCGGCAGGCCTGACCGGTCAGTGCGCGGTCCTGCGGCGGCCGTGGCCGCCGACGACCAGCGACTTGATCAGGAAGAACACCGCGATGACGATGGCGTAGCCCAGGAACAGGGCCAGCACGCCCATCCAGAAGCTCAGGCTCAGGAGGTCCGGCAGGACGAAGGCGCCGCCGTCCAGCACCGGCCGGATCACCCCTACCGCCACATGCGCCAGCGCCGCGCCCAGGGCCGAGGCCCACAGCCGGCTCCACGCCGGCATCAGCAGGGCCGCGATCATCGCGATCAGCAGGCCCACCACCTGGTTCACGCCGTCGAACCCGCCCTGGGCCAGGCCGAACACCCCGCCCAGCGCGGCGGCGACCCAATCGAACACGGACTCCATGACCCCGACCTCCATCTGCTCCGACCTCCCCGGTCGTGGACAGGGTTAACGCCGCTTCCGTCGAATGGCTCCGCTTATCGTCCGGTCGAGCCGAAGCCCCCGGCGCCGCGGGCGGTTTCGTCCAGGGCAGCGACCTCGGTCATGGCCGCCTGGGCGTAGCGGGCGATGACCATCTGGGCGATGCGTTCGCCGCGCTTGATGACGAACGGCTCCTGGCCGTGGTTGATCAGGATCACCCCGACCTCGCCACGATAGTCGCTGTCGATGGTGCCGGGCGAATTCAGGCAGGTCAGGCCGTGCTTCAGCGCCAGCCCCGAGCGCGGCCGCACCTGGGCCTCGTAGCCCGGCTCGAGGGCGATCTTCAGCCCCGTCGGCACCAGCGCCCGCGCCCCCGGCGCCAGGGTGAGCGGCGCGTCCTCGGCCACCGCCGCGCGCAGGTCCATGCCCGCCGAGCCGGCGGTCTCGTAGCCCGGAAGCGGCAGGCCCTCGGCGTGCGGCAGGCGTTCGACGCGAACGGTCGTCATGGGGCGGTCTTCCTCAGGCCTTGAAGTGATCGGCGATACGGGTGGCGAGGCGGCGGGCCACCTCGGCCTTGGACTGGCGCGGCCAGGACTCGGCGTCGCCGGCGCGGGTGAACAGGGTCACGGCATTGCCGTCCGAGCCGAAGACCTCGCCCGAGACGTCATTGCCGACGATCCAGTCGCAGCCCTTCCTCGACAGCTTGGCGCGGGCGTTGGCCTCCAGCTCGGTGGTCTCGGCGGCGAAGCCGACGACAAGGGCCGGCCGCCGCTGGCCGGGCGCCGACACCCCCGCGAGGATGTCCGGATTCTCGATCAGCGCCAGCGAAGGGGGCCCGCCGGGGGCCTTCTTGATCTTGCCCGAAGCGACGCCGTCGACCCGCCAGTCCGACACCGCCGCGCTCATCACCGCCACGTCGGCGGGCAAAGCGGCCTCGACCGCGGCCAGCATCTCCTGCGCCGTCTCGACCTGCACGCGCTCGACCCCGGCCGGGGCGGTCAGGGCCACCGGTCCGGACACCAGCGTCACCCGCGCGCCCAGCGCCGCCAGCGCCCCGGCGATGGCGTAGCCCTGCTTGCCGCTCGAGCGGTTGGTCAGCCCGCGCACCGGGTCGATCGGCTCGAAGGTCGGCCCCGCCGTGACCACCGCATGCCGCCCCGCCAGGGGCCGCCCGTCCGGTCCGGCCAACAGGCCCTCGATCGCCGACAGGATCGCCGACGGTTCGGCCATCCGGCCGGGTCCGAACTCGCCGCAGGCCATCTCGCCCTCGTCCGGCCCGACCACGGCGGCGCCATGGAAGCCGTCGAAGCCCTTGAGCCGCTCGACATTGGCCTGCACCGCCGGATGCTCCCACATCCGGACGTTCATCGCAGGGGCCCACAGCACCCGCTTGTCGGTGGCCAGCAGGGTCGTCGAGGCGAGGTCGTCGGCCAGGCCGTTGGCGGCCTTGGCGATCAGGCCCGCAGTGGCCGGGGCCACGACCACCAGGTCGGCGCCGAGGCGATCGTGCCCGGTGGCTCCGGCTGGAGTGCGGGACC
>JADGMZ010000150.1 GCA_015234495.1 Brevundimonas sp.
ACGCCTTTTCCGCCTGGGATGACCGCCATGACCGACGCCGGAAGCCGCCAAGCCGGCCTGAAACTGCTGCGCGAACACGCCCTGATCGCCGGCGAGCCGGTCACCGCCGCGGCCCGCATCGCCGTCGACGACCCGGCCACCGGCGAGATCATCGGCCATGTGCCCGACCTCGGCGTCGCCGAGACCGAACGCGCCATCCAGGCGGCCCATCGCGCCTTCCCGGCCTGGTCCGCAACCAGCCCGCACGAGCGCGCCCGCATCCTGCGCGACTGGGCTGGCCTGATCGACGAGAACGCCGACGGGCTCGGCGCCCTGATGGCGCTCGAGAACGGCAAGCCGTTCGAGGAGGCCAAGGGCGAGGTCGCCTACGCCAACAGCTTCATCAAATGGTTCGCCTCCGAGGCCGAACGCCTGATCGGCGAGACCCAGGACAGCCCGCTGGGCCACGTCATCCTGACCTTCCGCGAGGCGGTCGGGCCCTGCGCCTTCATCACCCCGTGGAATTTCCCGGCGGCCATGCTGACCCGCAAGCTGGGACCGGCCTTCGCCGCCGGCTGCAGCGCCGTGGTCAAGCCCGCCAGCCAGACCCCCTTCACCGCCATCGCCCTCGCCGAACTGGCGCACGCAGCCGGCCTGCCCAGGGGCGTGCTCAGCGTCGTCACCGGCGACGCCGCGACCATCGGCGGCGTGCTCACCGCCTCGCCGCTGATCCGCAAGCTCAGCTTCACCGGCTCCACCCCCGTCGGCCGCCTGCTGGCCGAGCAGTGCGCCCCAACCCTGAAGCGGGTGTCGATGGAATTGGGCGGGGCGGCCCCGCTGATCGTCTTCGCCGACGCCGACCTCGACCTCGCCGTGGCCGAGACGATCAAGGGCAAGTTCCGCAACTCGGGCCAGACCTGCGTCTGCCCGAACCGCGTCTATGTCGAGCGCGCCGTCGCCGACGACTACGCGCGCCGACTGGCCGAGGCGGTGTCGAAAATCCCCGTCGGCGGCGCCTTCGAGCCGGGCGTCAAGGTCGGGCCGCTGATCGAGGACAGGGCCATCCGCAAGGTCCAGGACCACCTCGCCCTGACCAGGGCCGCGGGCGGCGAAATCCTGACCGGCGGCGAGCCCCACGCCCTCGGGGGCCGTTTCTTCCAGCCCACGGTCACCCTCGGCGGCGACGACGCCCTGTTCCGCCGCGAGGAGACCTTCGGCCCGCTGATCCCGGTCTTCGCCTTCGACTCCGAGGAAGAGGTCTTGGCCAAGGCCAACGACAGCGACTTCGGCCTCGCCTCCTACGTCTTCACCCGCGACCTCGACCGCGCCCTGCGCATCGGCCGCCGCATCGAGGCCGGCATGTGCGGCGTCAACACCGGCCTCATCTCCACGGCGGTGGCGCCGTTCGGCGGCGTCAAACAGTCCGGCTACGGCCGCGAAGGCTCGGTCCACGGCATCGACGAATACGTCGAGATCAAACAGGTGACGCTGGCGCTGCGCTAACAGCGATGTGCTCGCACTGGGCGGTGATCAAGTTCATTCTGCGCGGCGTAAACAGTGGCTTCGGTACCTCGCCCGGCAATTGGAATGAAAAGACTTCATCGATTTCGTCC
Source organism: Brevundimonas sp. (assembly GCA_015234495.1). Lineage (GTDB taxonomy): Bacteria > Pseudomonadota > Alphaproteobacteria > Caulobacterales > Caulobacteraceae > Brevundimonas. Next base: position 1,593 of record JADGMZ010000150.1, read on the forward strand.
CGATCTCGTTGACCCAACGACTCGTACCAGCGTGGATCGACGAACACATTTTCCGAATTGCCCAGCGCGAAGGTGAACATGAGACTCGCTATCTCGCCCGGGCCTGCCGCAGCCATGTCCCGTGCGAGCTTCGACACAAGGTCGCTATCGATCCACGAGAGTGTGATTGCCGATCGGCCACCGAGGATTGAAGAGTAAAACGACAGGTATTCGATGTCGCGGTCGTACCACCCCTGAATTTCTTGGTTTGCGGTATTGACGTATGGTGCCACGTAGAAGCTTGCGGAGAAAGGAATTATTCCGTCAAAAACGAACGTTATGCTGTGTATATTGTGATATAATCCTTCCTTGATTGCAAATGCGGCCTTCGAAAGCTCTTCCTCAAGCTCTTCAACGGCTATCGTTGCGCCATGAGAAAATTCAGCACTCAATTGTTGGACGAACCTCTGATGATGTAGGGGACGCCCCGCATCTAAGGCGGATATTATAGCCGCCCCACCAACTGATACTCGCTTCTGATGCAGCTCATACGCCACATTTCGGTATAACATCAGAAGTGCGTGATGAACTTCCACCTTAGACAGGCGTCGTTCAATCAACTCGAATAGCGAGTTGTCATGCTTGGCGCAAAATCCAGGAAATGTTGAGGCATCCCGCAGACCCATAAGCCGTGGAAGCTTTTCGTGTTCGTTGGCGGACGCTGTTCTAAAGGAGAGGACATGCCCATCTCGCGCGATGGCTTTCAAATGGCCAGCACGCTGCACGGTATGGGAGCTTATGACTGGCCCATGGCAGTCGCGCGGCGCATCGGGGTGGTAGCAAACCCTTCCAGATTTGAACGCCTTCAAAAGCCGGGATAACGGCTGACCCACATGCCGGACCAAAGCCTCATCCTCTCTGAGACGGTGGCACTTCTTCCATTTGAGGCCGGAACCGCACCAGCACGGTTCGTTGGGCTTCATCTTTGCCTTTGGACGAAGTAGCGGCGGCGGCGGAACCAGGGGCGTCACAGTAGTCATCCTGACTGAAACACGACGACTGGGCGATCCATGTTCTGGCCCACTCACGAGCTACCGGCGGGCGCGCCTCAAACCGGCAGCGCGCCCCGCTTGACCACCGTCCGCATGGCCACGCTGGATGACACCCGCGTCACCCCCGGAATCCGCGTCAGCTCGCGCGAATGCACCCGCTCCAGATCGTCGACGTCGCGCACCACCAGCCGCAGCAGATAGTCCGAGCCGCCGGTCATCAGATAGCATTCAACCACCTCGGGCACCGTCGCGATGGCGGTCTCGAACGCCGTCAGGGCGCTCTCGGCCTGCGACGACAGGGTCACGGTCACGAAAACGCTGATCGGCAGGCCCACGGCGCGTTCGTTGATGATGGCGGTGTAGCGGCTGATCACCTCCGCCGCCTCCAGCGCCCGCAACCGGCGCAGGCAGGCGCTCTCGGACAGGTTCACCGCCCGCGCCAGATCGGCGTTGGTCATCCTTCCGTCGCCCTGCAGGGCGCGGATCATCTTGCGATCGGTGTCGTCCAGGGCGACGGCGGAAATCGTCTTCATCAGCGGCCTTCTTCGCAGGTTCTGCGATCATATGCCGCTCAGCCGCCGAAAAGAACAGGAACCTGCGGCCGATCCGGGACTAGATTGCCGCCCGAAGCGAGCCGGCCGGAGAGCCGCCCGCCCCCATCAGACGAGGAAATTCCCATGCGCGTCGGCGTCCCCAAGGAGATCAAGAAGAACGAGCACCGCATCGGCCTGACGCCGACCGCCGTGCGCGAATACGTGGCCCACGGCCACAGCGTTTCGGTCCAGCAGGGCGCCGGCCTCGGCGCCGGCTTCACCGACGAGGACTACGAAAAAGTCGGCGCGACCATCGTCGCCGCCGCCGCCGAGGTCTTCGCCGGCAACGACATGATCGTGAAGGTCAAGGAGCCCCAGAAGGTCGAGTGGGAAATGCTCCGCGAGGACCAGATCCTCTTCACCTACCTGCACCTCGCGCCCGATCCGGAACAGACCAAGGGGCTTCTGGCCTCGAAATGCGCCGCCATCGCCTATGAGACCGTCACCGACGCCAAGGGCGGCCTGCCGCTGCTGGCCCCGATGTCGGAAGTCGCCGGCCGCATCGCCGTCTTCTCGGCCGCCGAGACCCTGCTCAAGCACAACGGCGGCATGGGCCTGCTGTTCTCCGGCGTTCCGGGCGTGGCCCCGGCCCGCGTGCTGGTGCTGGGCGGCGGCGTGGTCGGCTTCAACGCCGCCCGCATGGCCATGGGCCTGGGCGCCGAGGTGGTGGTGCTGGAACGCTCGATCCCGCGCATGGCCTGGATCGACGAGGTCACCCAGGGTCGGGTCATCACCCGCTATTCCTCAATCAACGCCATCGACGAGGAGATGGTCAAGGCCGACGTCATCATCGGCGCCGTGCTGGTCCCCGGCGCCGCCGCGCCCACGCTGATCAAGCGCGAGGACCTCAAGGCGATGAAGAACGGCTCCGTGCTGGTCGACGTCGCCATCGACCAGGGCGGCTGTTTCGAGACCTCGAAGGCCACCACCCACGAGGACCCGACCTACGTCATCGATGGCGTCGTCCACTACTGCGTCGCCAACATGCCCGGCGCCGCCCCGCGCACCTCGTCGGAAGCCCTCAACAACGCCACCCTGCCCTTCGGCCTGGCCCTGGCCAACAAGGGCCTCGAGGCGCTCAAGGCCGACCCGCACCTGGCCCGCGGCCTCAACGTGCTGAAGGGCGAGATCACCTACCCGGCCGTGGCCGAGGCCATGGGCCTGTCGTGGAGCGATCCGTTCGGCGTCTGGGCCAAGGGTTGACCCTCAGCAAATGGTCGGGACGGGGCGGCTCGGCCGCCCCGTCCCGGTTCTAGACCAGCAGCGACAGGCCGCCGCCGAGATCGATGCTCGCCTGCTTGATGTCGCGGTCCATCTGCTCGGCCATTGCCTTCATCTTCCGCGCCTCGTCGGGAGGCAGCACGTCCTCGTCGCCAGGCTTGTTCTCCGCCGCCCGACGAACCAGC
>JADGMZ010000151.1 GCA_015234495.1 Brevundimonas sp.
TGTAGCCGAGGCAGGCGGGCAGGCCGCCGTTGTCGAGGGTGAACTCGCGGATGCGGTCGTCGATCTCGCCGGTGGTGACGCCGGGCCGGACGTATTCGGTGATCATGTCGAGCGCCTCGGCGACCAGACGGCCGGCCTTGCGCATGCCCTCGAAGGCCTCGTCGTCGTAGACGCGGATTTCGTGGGTGCGGACGAAGGCGTCGCTGTCCAGTTCGGGGGTCTCGTACATGGGCGTCTTTCAGCGACCGGCGGCCGCCATGAGTGGGCGAACCCGGCGCGCCGCCGGGAGGTCTGAATTGGCGATTGTAGCACAGAAGCTCAAGCCCGCGCGACGCCCCGTCGCGCCTGGACCGGCCGGGCCGGTCAGGCGCCCGCGCGGCCGGTGAAGGCGTCGACCAGGGCCTGATACGCCGGATTGGGATGGCCGGCGGCGTCGAGCAGGAGGGGGCTTTCGTCGCCGCGGGCCTTGCCGTCCTCGCGCAACAGCCAGCTGTCCGTGTCGCGCAGGCCCCAGGTGGTGAAGGCGTAGCGCTGGCGTTCGGGGAGGGCGGCGAAGGCCTCGGCCAGTTCGCCGACGCGGGCGACCTGCTGGGCGCGGCGTTCGGCCGTGGGCCGCAGGTCGGGCATCCGGCCGCCGTCGCGCTGTATCGGGAAGTCCAGTTCCGAGACGTGGATGGGCAGACCCAGGGAGGCGGCGTCGCGCATGAAGGTCGTGATCTGGCCCGCCGGAATCTCGATGTTGAGGTGCGACTGGGTCCCTATGCCGCCGATCGGGGCGCCCAGTTTCAGTAGCCGCTCGACGAGGCGGAGGAAGGTCGCGCCCTTGGCCGGGATGTTCTCGAGGTTGTATTCATTGAGGAACAGGACGGCGTCGGGGTCGGCGGCGCGGGCCTGTTCGAAGGCGCGGACCATGTAGCCGTCCATGCCGAGGGCGCGGCTCCAGTGGCAGTCACGCAGGCCGTCGCCGTCCTCGGCCACCGGCTCGTTGACCACGTCCCAGCCGGCCATCTGTCCGCGGTAGCGGCCGACGAAGCTGGTGATGTAGCGGTCGTATTCGGCGGCGAAGCGGGCGCGGGGGACCGTGGCGTCGTCGAAGACCTCGGACCCTTGCGAATACCAGATCAGGGTGTGGCCGTGGACGCGCAGGCCGTTGTCGCGGGCGAAGGCGACGACCCGGTCGGAGGCGGAGAAGTCGTGGCTGAACCCCGGGCCGAGGGTGCGCTCCATCTTCTGCTCCCATTCGGGAGTCAGCTGGGAGCAGTGTCGCAGGATCTGTTCGACCCAGTCGGGCTGGTCCAGCTGCCAGGTCATGCCGGTGGCGCCGAAGGGCGCGGGCACGATGTCCTTCAGGGGAGGGGCGAGACGACCGGCGGCCGGCCGGGCGGCGGCGAAGCGGTCGCAGGCGGCGAGGGCTAGCGGCGCGGCGAGAAGGGCGCGGCGGTTCAGTCGGGGCAGGTCAGCCCGCACGGCGCCTCAGGCCCAGTTCGTCGAAGGCGGCGGTCTCGCGCTTGCCGGCGGCGATGAGACGATTGAGGCGGGTGGTCTCGGCCACGTGCTCGAACTTCTTCAGCTCCTCGAAGGCGCCGGTAAGGGCGTCGCGGGCGCCTTCCTCCTCGGCCTCGATCTCGGCGACGTCGGCCTCGGCGGCGGTCTTGCGCAGTTTCCAGCCGTTCAGATAGGCCTGCAGCAGCAGGCCGGCCTCGGCGTCGCCGCGGGCCCGCTCCTGCTCGATCTCGGCCTCGGCCTGGAGCACCGCAATGCGCATCTCGGCGGACGCCCTGCGGGCGGTGATCTCGGCCAGGCGCTTCTGCAGCGTCTCGACCTCGTAGTTGGAGATGCGGATCAGGGATTGGGCCCAGGCGGTCATGCGGCGTCTCCGGTCACTGCACCATTCCCTGGTTCAGAATGGTTTCCAGACGGTCAAAGGAATCGGCCAGTCGCGTCACGTCATGGTGATCCTGTCCGAGGAAGGCCTCAAGCGCGGGATTCAGCGCGATGGCGCGGTCGACGATCGGATCCGCCCCGGTGCGATAGGCCCCGATGCGGATCAGCTCCTCCATGTTGGCGTAGGCCGACAGGCACTGACGCGCGCGCCGGTTCAACTCGCGCTCCGGCGGGGTCTGGCAGGCGGGCAGGGTGCGGCTGACCGACTTGAGCACGTCGATGGCCGGGAAGCGGCCGCGCTCGGCGATCTTGCGGTCCATGACGATGTGGCCGTCGAGAATGCCGCGCACGGCGTCGGCGATGGGCTCGTCATGGTCGCCGCCGTCCACCAGGACGGTGAACAGGGCGGTAATGGGGCCGGCGGTGGTGCCGTCGGGGCGGACCGGGCCGGGACCCGCGCGCTCGAGGAGCTTGGGCAGTTCGGTGAAGACGGTGGGGGTGTAGCCCTTGGTGGTGGGCGGCTCGCCGGCCGCGAGGCCGATCTCGCGCTGGGCCATGGCGAAGCGGGTCACCGAGTCCATCAGGCACAGCACCTCGAGATCCTGGTCGCGCAGGAACTCGGCGCAGGCCATGGTCATGTAGGCGGCCTGGCGACGCTTGAGCGCGGGTTCATCGGATGTGGCGACCACCACGATGGCGCGCTTGAGGCCTTCCTCGCCAAGGGTCTCCTCGATGAACTCCCGCACCTCGCGGCCGCGTTCGCCGATCAGGCCGACCACGACGGCGTCGCAGGTGGCCTGCCGCGCCAGCATGGAGAGCAGAACCGACTTGCCGACGCCCGAGCCGGCGAAGATGCCGAGACGCTGGCCGCGGCAGGTGGTGGTGAAGACGTCCATGGCGCGAACGCCGAGGTCGAGCCGTTCGCCGACGCGGCCGCGCGAGTGGGCGGGAGGCGGCGGCGCGCGCAGGGGATAGGCCGCGGGGCCGGTGGGCAGCGGGCCCTTGCCGTCGATCGGATTGCCGAAGGCGTCGATGATGCGGCCCAGCCAGGCGGTGGTCGGGCGTACGGCGGCGGCCGAAGAGACGATGCGGATGTCGGCGCCGGGGGCCACGCCCTCGACCGGGCCGAAGGGCATCAGCAGGGCCTTGGCGTCACGGAAGCCGACGACCTCGGCGGGCAGGGGCGACAGGCGCCCGCGCGCGATCTCGGCCCGGGCGCCGACGGCGAGGCGGGAGAGACCCCCCCGGGATTCGATCAGCAGACCGTTCACGCCCGCGACCTTGCCGGTCACGACCAGCGGGTCGATCGCTTCGACGGCGGCGGCGAGATTGCGCAAGTGAAAGCCCCGGAACAGGGGCTCAGGGATGCGCTGACATGGTTAACGCGGGATGAAGGCAGGGGCGCGCGGCCGGGAGGGAACGAACGCGCGGCGGATCGTATTTTCGTGTGGCGGACCTTGCGGTGGGCCGGGAACGCCTATTTCTAGGCGTCCGCCTTTCGGAGAAACCCCATGTCCGACGCCGCCTATGACCCGTCCCGTCACCTGAAGTCCGGTCGCGGCAAGGTCTATCCGTCCATCATCGAGACCATCGGCGATACGCCGCTGGTCGGACTGCCGCGGCTGTCGGAGGCCTATCCGTCGAAGGCCCGGGTGCTGGCCAAGCTGGAATTCTTCAACCCGATCGGCTCGGTCAAGGACCGCATCGGCGTGGCCATGATCGAGGCGCTGGAGCAGGCGGGGCGGCTGGGGCCGGAGGCCGTGCTGATCGAGCCGACCAGCGGCAATACCGGCATTGCGCTCGCCTTCGTCGCCGCCGCCCGCGGCTACCGGCTGATCCTGGTCATGCCCGAGAGCATGTCGATGGAGCGGCGCAAGATGCTGGCGCTGCTGGGCGCGGAACTGGTGTTGACGCCGGCGGAGAAGGGGATGAAGGGCGCCATCGCCATGGCCCAGGACCTGCTGGACCGGACGCCTGGCGCGGTCAGCCCGTCGCAGTTCGACAATCCGGCCAACCCCGCCATCCACCGCGTCACCACCGCCGAGGAGATCTGGAACGATACGGCGGGCGAGGTGGATGTCGTCATCTCGGGTGTCGGTACCGGCGGCACCATCACGGGGGTCGGTCAGGTGCTGAAGGCGCGCAAGGCGTCGCTGCGGATGATCGCGGTTGAACCTGCCGCCTCGCCGGTGCTGTCCGGCGGCGAACCGGGACCGCACAAGATCCAGGGCATCGGGGCGGGCTTCATCCCGTCGATCGTCGACCGCTCGATCATCGATGGCGTCGAGCAGGTTTCGAACGAGGACGCCTTCGACATGGCCCGCAAGGCGGCGCGATTGGAGGGGATTCCGGTTGGCATCAGCTCCGGGGCGGCGCTGGTGGCGGCCTTCCGTCAGGCGGCGCGGGAGGAGAACGCCGGCAAGACGATCGTGACCATCATCCCGAGCTTCGCCGAACGCTACCTGTCGACGGCGCTCTTCGAAGGGCTGTGACGCCCCGCGAGAGCGTCACAGGCGGTTAACCGCATCTGACCTAGCATGGCGGCCCATGTCTGATCCCGCCGCCACGACGTCCGAGGAGACCCCCGCCGCGGGCTTCCGCGCGCGTCAGGCGCTGCTCAAGCGGCTGGCCGACGTGGTCTCGCTGCCCGGCAGCCGGGTCAACGCCTTCGAACGCTCCGTCACCGGCGACCTGCTGGTCGAGATGCTGCGGCTCGCGTCGCACGA
>JADGMZ010000152.1 GCA_015234495.1 Brevundimonas sp.
GACATCCGCGACGGGGCCCAGCTGGAATGCATCAACTGCGGCCTGTGCATCGACGCCTGCGACGACATCATGGTCAAGGTCGACCGGCCCAAGGGGCTGATCGCCTATGACACCGACGCCGCCGTGGCCGCGCGGGCGCGGGGCGAGACGCCGAAGCACAGGCTGATCCGGCCGCGCACCCTCTACTATGGCGTGGCGCTGACCCTGGTGTCGGGGCTGATGATCTGGGGCTTCGTCGGGCGCAAGGCGTTGGACGTCCACGCCCTGCGCGACCGCAACCCGCCTATGGTGCGGCTGAGCGACGGGGCGGTGCGCAACGGCTATACGCTGAAGATCGCCAACCGCGGCTTCCAGCCGACCACGGTCGAGGTGCGCTTCAGCGGCGTCGAGGGCGCCCGCCTGCACGCTCCGGGCCGGCCGGCCGGGGAGCCGCTGCGGATCCAGGTCGAACCGAACCGGGTGACCCCCGTGCGGGTGTTCGTCACCGTCCCCTACGAACAGGTCGGCCGCGGCCAGACGGGCGCGGCCTTCGACATCCGCGCCGGCGACGAACGCCAGCAGGTCGACACCGCCTTCGCCTTCGGAGAGCCGCGATGAGCAAGTTCACCATCAAGGGCTGGCACGTCGGCGTGGCGGTGACCGCCTTCTTCGGCGTCATCATCGCCGTCGACGCGGCCTTCCTGACCCTGGCCTACCGCACCCACCCCGGCCAGGTGGCCCACAAGCCCTATGAGGCGGGGCTGCTCTACAACTCGGAGCTGGAGCGCCAGCGGCGTCAGGCGGCGCTGGGGTGGCGGGCCGCCGCCGAAGCGCGGCCGGACGGGCTGGCGGTGTGGATGCGCGACGCCGCCGGCGCGCCGCTGGTCGGGCTGACCGTCGCCGTCGACCTGCAGCGGCCGGCCACCGAACACGGGCGCACCCGCCTGACGCTCAGCGAGACGGAGCCGGGCCTGTACGTGGCGCAGGCCGCGCTGGACGGCGCCTGGGACGCCGGAGTCGAGGCCCGCGACGCGGCCGGGCGGGAGTTCGTCGCCGCCCGGAGGCTGTCATGGCCGTGACCTGGGACGCCGCCGCGACGCCCGACATGGGCGCCTTCGTGCGTCGCGACGCCGAAGGCCAGGCCGGGGTCGACCTGCTGGTCCGCGGCGCGCGCTGCGCCGGCTGCATCGCCAAGATCGAGCGGGCGGTCGCCGCCCTGCCGGGCGTGGCCTCGGCGCGGCTGAACCTGTCGCTGGGCAAGCTGGCGGTGGGCTTCACCGGCGGCGACGGCGATCCCGCCGCGGTCATCCGGGCGCTGGAAGACCTTGGCTACGAAGCCACCCTGTTCGAGCCCGGCGCGGCCCGCACCCAGCGCGACCGCGAGGGACGCCGGCTGATCATCGCCCTGGCCGTGGCCGGCTTCGGGGCCATGAACGCGATGATGTTCTCGGTGCCGCTGTGGGCCGGGCTGTTCGACCAGGAGCTGGGCCCCGCGACGCGCACCCTGATGATGTGGCTGTCGGGAATCGTCGGCGCGCCGTGCGCCATCTTCGCCGGCATGCCCTTCTTCGAGTCGGCCTGGCGGTCGCTGAGGGCCGGGCGCGCCAACATGGACGTGCCGATCTCGATCGGGGTGATCCTGACCCTGGCGATCAGCTTTTCGGAGACCCTGCTGAACGGCGAGGACGCCTATTTCGACGCCGCCGTCTCACTGCTCTTCCTGCTGCTGATCGGGCGCTGGCTGGACCACACCCTGAGGGCCAGGGCGCGCAGCGCCGCGGGCGACCTGCTGGCCATGCAGGCGCCGACGGCCACCCTCGTGGACGGCCAGGGGCGCGAGCGCGCCATCCCGCTGGCCGACGTGCGGCCCGGCGACATCCTGCGCGTGCGGCCGGGCGAACGCATACCGGTCGACGGCGTCCTGGAGGCGGGCGAGGCCCTGCTCGACAACAGCCTGCTGACCGGCGAGAGCGCGCCCGAGCGGGTGGCCCCCGGCCAGCTGTGCCGCGCGGGGGCGGTCAACACCAGCGGCCTGCTGGCGCTGAAGGCCAGGGCCCGGTCCGAGGACTCGGCGCTGTCGGCCATCGCCCGGCTGGTCGAGGCGGGGGCCCAGTCGCGCTCGCGCTATGTCCGCCTCGCCGACAGGGCGGCGGCCCTCTATGTGCCGGTGGTGCATACCGCCGCGGCCCTGACCTTCGCCGGCGGCTGGGCGCTGGGGCTGGATCCGCGCGAGGCGCTGATCCGGGCCGTGGCCGTGCTGATCGTCACCTGTCCGTGCGCCCTCGGCCTGGCGGTGCCGGCAGTGCAGGTGGTGGCCTCGTCGCGGCTGTTCCGGCGCGGGGTGCTGGTCAAGTCTGGCGCGGCGCTGGAGCGGCTGGCCGAGGTCGACCATGTGGTGTTCGACAAGACGGGGGTGCTGACCGAGGGCCGTCCGGTGCTGATCGGGGCCGAGCCCGAGCTGGTGGCGATCGTGGCCCCGCTGGCCCGGACCTCGCGCCATCCGCTGGCGCGCGCCATCGCCCGCGCGGCCGGCGACGGACCGCTGGCCCGAGAGGTGGTCGAACACGCCGGCCTGGGGGTCGAGGGCCTGATCGACGGCCGCCGCGCCCGGCTGGGCCGCGCCGCCTTCGTCGGAGCCGCGACCCTGCGCATGGCCGAGACGGAGATGTGGTTCGGCTTCGACGACGGACCCAAGGTCCGGCTGGAGTTCTCCGACGCGATCAGGCCGGACGCGGCGGCCGCGGTGGAGGCCCTGAGGGCGCGCGGGCTGACGGTCGAGATCCTGTCCGGCGACCAGGCGGGCGCGGTCCAGGGGGTCGCCGACCGCCTCGGGGTGACGGCCTGGCGGGCCGGCCTCCTGCCGGCCGAGAAGTCCGAGGCGATCGACCGGCTGAAGGCGGAGGGGCGCAAGGTGCTGATGGTCGGCGACGGCCTCAACGACGCCGCCGCCCTGGCCCGGGCCCACGCCGCCATCGCGCCGGGCTCGGCGCTGGAGGCGAGTCAGAACGCGGCCGACCTGGTGCTGACCGACGATGCGCTGATGGCCGTGGTCGAGGCCATCGATGTGGCCCGTTCGGCGCGCGGCCGGGCGCTGGAGAATTTCGGCTTCGCGGCGGTCTACAACCTGGTCGCGGCGCCGGCGGCCATGCTGGGCTTCGTCAATCCCTTCGTGGCCGCCCTGGCCATGTCGGGTTCGTCGCTGGTGGTGACGCTCAACGCCCTGAGGACGCGCGGCCGGTGAACATCATCTTCATCCTCGCCCCGCTCTCGATCCTGCTCGGCCTCGCGGCCGTGGGCGCCTTCGTGTGGAGCCTGCGCTCCGGCCAGTACGAGGATGTCGCGGGCTCGGCCGCCAGGATCCTGATCGACGACCCGCGGTCGGACAGCCCGGACGAAGACGGCGCGGGGGGCTGAGAGCGCGGTGGCCTATCCGGTCAGAACAGCCAGTCGTCGGTCCGGCCGGAGGGGGCGGCCAGCCCTCCATCCGGGTCCAGCGTCGGCATCCACCCGCCGACGAGGTCCAGCCTCGCCTCGAGACCGGCGAATAGCCGCTCCTCCGCGGCCGGAGCTCCGGGAAGCACCAGCGGCTCGCCGGCGTTCTTGCCGGGTTCGGCGCCAGGCAGGATCCGGGGTTGGTCGTCCGGCCGGGGCGGAAGGACGAAGGCGTCGTCGCCCGCCGGCTTGCCGGGCCCTGACCCGACCTGACGGGCGAGGTCGATCTCGCTTCCGTCGGAGAACCGGAGAATCTCGACGCCGGATACGTGGTCGGCGCCGTCCGCCCCCTTTACGATCCAGTCGTCGCCGGATTGGAGGATGCGGTAATCGCCCCGGGCGCCGCTGAGCAGAAGGGTGTCCCAGCCCGCGCCGCCGTCGATGACGTCGTCTCCGAGGCCGCCGTCGAGGGTGTCGTCGCCTGTGCCGCCCCATATCGTGTCGTCGCCAGAGGCGCCCTTGATGAGATCGTCCCCGGCCCCGCCGTCAAGAAACTCATGGAAGACCCACCCCTGAGTGTGGTCGAACGCGTCGTCCCGACCGCTGAGCTCATCGTCGAAACGGGTGCCGATCAGGCCGGAGATGTCGACCAGCAGGTCGATTCCGGAGCCCCCGGTGTCCTGCCGCGCCCAGTTCCCGGTGTTTACGTCCCAGCCGGCGTAGGTGCTTACCCGCACCGCGGCGTGAGCGGCCGAGTAGTCGACGATGTTGAAGCCCATTCCGCCGATCAGGTCGTCGTTGCCCCCCGCGTCGCGCAGGATGTCGTCGCCGCCACCGCCGTTCAGCCGGTCGTCGCCGTCGCCTCCGTCGAGGATGTCGTCGTGCCCGCCGGCCCCGACACTGCCGCTCGAATCGCCGAGCAGGTCGTCATTGCCGGCTCCGCCGATGAGCACGTCGCGGCCCATGTTGCCGATCAGGAGGTCGTTGCCTTCACCGCCCTCAAGGTAGTCCTCCTCGCCCCCGCCCTGCAGCATGTCGTTGCCGTCGCCGCCGAAAAGCTGGCCCAGGCCGCCCCAGCCCCATAGCTGGTCGTCGCCCTCGTCGCCGTAGAGGATGTCGTCGCCGTTGGCGCCGAAGATGCATGGCGGCCACGGCGCCGACATCA
>JADGMZ010000153.1:0-2974 GCA_015234495.1 Brevundimonas sp.
TGCGGCATGACCGTCGATCCGACGGCCACGGCCCACCATGCGACCCACGACGGCCGGCCGTTCCACTTCTGCTCGGCGGGCTGCCGGAAGAAATTCCTCGCCGATCCCGAACGCTATCTGAACCCGGGCGAGCACGCCCCGGAGTCGGTCGCGCCCGGCGCGGTCTACACCTGTCCCATGCACCCCGAGGTGCGGCAGGTCGGTCCCGGCGCCTGCCCGAAATGCGGCATGGCCCTGGAGCCGGAGGACGCCGCTGCGGACGTCGGTCCGAACCCGGAGATCGCGGATTTCACCCGCCGCTTCCGGATCGCCGCCGCCCTGACCGTGCCGCTGTTCGTGATCGAGATGGGGGCGCATCTGTTCGGCCTGGCCCTGCCCGTCCCGCACGGCTGGAACGGCTGGATCCAGTTCGCCCTGGCGACGCCGGTGGTGCTGTGGGCGGGCTGGCCCTTCATCGAACGCGGCTGGGCCTCGGTGCGGAGCTGGAACCTCAACATGTTCACCCTGATCGCCCTCGGGACGCTTGTCGCCTGGGGCTTCAGCACCGTGGCGGTGATCGCGCCGGGACTGATCCCCGCCGACTTCCGCAACGAACATGGCGAGCCGCCGCTGTATTTCGAGGCGGCGGCGGTGATCGTCACCCTGGTGCTCGTCGGCCAGCTGCTGGAGTTGAGGGCGCGCGAGCGCACCTCGGGCGCGATCCGGGCCCTGCTCGACCTGGCCCCCAAACAGGCGTTGCGGGTTCGCGACGACGGGACCGACGAGGAAATCCCGGTGGAACATATCGGCGTCGGCGACCGGCTTCGGGTGCGGCCCGGTGAGAAGATTCCGGTGGACGGCGTGCTGATCGAGGGGCGCGCGGCGGTCGACGAGGCGCTGGTCACCGGCGAGTCGATGCCGGTCACCAGGGAGACGGGCGACGCCGTGGTGGCGGGCGGCCTGAACACCACCGGCTCCTTCGTCATGCGGGCCGACAAGGTCGGGGCCGACACCCTGCTGGCCCAGATCGTCCAGTTGGTGGCCAAGGCGCAGCGCAGCCGGGCGCCGATCCAGCGGCTGGCCGACCGGGTGGCGGCCTGGTTCGTGCCGGCGGTGGTGCTGGTCGCCGTCGCCGCCTTCGCGGCGTGGAGCGCTTTCGGGCCCGAGCCGCGGCTGGCCTACGCCCTGGTGGCGGCGGTCAGCGTGTTGATCATCGCCTGTCCCTGCGCCCTGGGTCTGGCGACGCCGATCTCGATCATGGTCGGGGTCGGGCGCGGGGCCCAGGCCGGGGTGCTGATCCGCGACGCCGAGGCGCTGGAGCGGTTCGGTCAGGTCGATGTCGTGGTCGTCGACAAGACCGGCACCCTGACCGAAGGCTGGCCGGCGCTGACCGCGATCCGCACCCTCGGGTCTTTCGGGGAGGATGAGCTGCTGCGCCTCGCGGCCGGACTTGAGCGGTCCAGCGAGCACCCGCTGGCGCGGGCCCTTGTGCGCGGAGCCGAGGACCGGGGGCTGGCGACCGCGACTGCCGACGAGTTCGACAGTCCGGTCGGGCGCGGGGTCGAAGGCCGGATCGAGGGCCGTCCGGTGCAGATCGGCTCGGCCGGCTATCTGAGAGACCACGGGATCGATGCGACGCCCTTGGCCGGGGTCGCTGACGCCCTGCGCCGTGACGGGGCGACGGTCATCCTCATGGCCGTCGACGGCGACCTGGCCGGCGCCTTCGCCATCGCCGACCCCATCAAGCCGACCACCCGCGCCGCCGTCGACGCCTTGCACGCCCAGGGACTGCAGGTGGTCATGTTGACCGGCGACAATGCCACCACGGCGCAGGCCGTGGCGTCGCGGTTGGGGATCGACGCGGTCGAGGCCGACGTCTCGCCGGCCGACAAGGCGGCGGTGGTGGAGCGGCTGCGTGCGGAAGGCCGGGTCGTGGCCATGGCGGGCGACGGGGTGAACGACGCCCCGGCCCTGGCCGCCGCCGACGTCGGCGTGGCCATGGGCGCCGGGGCCGACGTGGCCATCGAGAGCGCCGGCGTGACCCTGCTGTCCGGCGACCTCAACGGGCTCGTCCGGGCGCGGGCGCTGTCCACGGCGACGGTTCGAAACATCCGCCAGAACCTTTGGTTCGCCTTCGGCTACAACGCCCTGGGCGTGCCGCTGGCGGCGGGGGTGCTGTATCCGGTGTTCGGCCTGCTGCTGTCGCCGATGATCGCCGCCCTCGCCATGTCGCTGTCCTCGGTGAGCGTGGTCACCAACGCCCTCAGGCTGAAGAACGTGCGCCTCTAGCCAGGCCCTCCCACGCCAGCATGGCCGCCTGCGCCGTCCCGCGCAGCTCTTCAGGCGCGGCGCCGTCGCGGGCGCGGAACGTCATGCCCTGATGAACCGTCGAATAGAAGGCGGCGATCTCCGCCGGATCGGCCGCCTCTCCGATCTCGCCCTCCGCCCGGGCCCGGCGCAGCCGCTGTTCCAGCCTGTCTCGGGTCCGGCGCCGCAGATCGGTCAGTTCGGCGCAGGCGCCCTTCGGCAGGCTGTCCGGATAAGCTCCGGACAGCACCACCAGACAGCCGGAGGGCCGGTCGGAGCAGGCCGCCGAGTCGGCGACCGCCAGAAGCAGGCCCTCGATGGCCTCCCGCGCCGGCGTCGGCCCGTCCAGGCGGTCCCAGACCTCGCCGCCCTCGGTCTGCTGGTAGAACGCGATCGCCTCCCGGAACAACTGCTCCTTGCTGCCGAAGGCGGCGTAGAGGCTGGGCGCATTGACGCCCATGGCCGCGGTCAGCTCGGCCATTGAGGTGTCCGAATAGCCCTTCGCCCAGAACACCTCCATCGCCCGTGCAAGGGCTTGCTCGCGATCGAAACTGCGGGGACGGCCAGCCATTCGCGCCTTACGGACCTCGTTTCCGAATGATCGATACATAACCCCTTGACGGCGCCGGGCAAGCTACGCATCTGCCGTTCTGTAGCGTTCGTTACAGATTGGACCCCGACATGATCT
>JADGMZ010000153.1:2984-4562 GCA_015234495.1 Brevundimonas sp.
CTCCCCTGCCCCTCTCCGGCAAACGGGCCCTTGTCACCGGCGGCAGCCGCGGCATCGGCGCCGCCATCGCCCGGCGCCTCGCGGCCGACGGCGCCAACGTCGCCGTGACCTATGAAAATTCGGCCGAGGCCGCCCATGCGCTGGCGGCCGACTTGCGCGCCGGCGGCGCAAGGGCCGCGGCGATCCAGGCCGACGCCGGAACTCCGGCCGGCGCGGCCGCCGCCGTCGCAGGCGCGGTCGAGGCCCTCGGCGGCATCGACATCCTCGTCAACAACGCCGGCGTCGCCCGCATGGGCGCCTTCATCGATCAGGCGCTCGAGGACCTCGACGACCAGATAGACGTCAATGTGCGCGGCGTTCTGCTGACCACCCAGGCGGCCCTGCGGCATCTCCCGGACGGCGGCCGGATCATCACCATCGGCAGCAATGTCGGCCTGCAGGTGCCCTTCGGCGGCCTCACCGTCTACGCCGCCACCAAGTCGGCGCTGGAATCGTTCACCCGCGGGCTGGCCCGCGAGCTGGGATCGCGACGGATCACGGTGAACCTGGTCCGGCCGGGTCCGACGGAGACCGACATGAACCCCGTCGACGGACCGTTCGCCGCCACCGTGCTCGCCACCCTGCCGGTCGGCCGCTACGGCCAGCCGGACGAAATCGCCGGCGCCGTCGGCTATCTGGCCAGTCCGGCCGCCGCCTTTGTCACAGGCTCCGGAATCACCATCGACGGCGGCGCCGTCGCCTGAAGCTTCTGCCTTCAAACCGCCGTGTCGTCGGGCTAGTCATTTGCCCTTCGGCGCGGCGGTCGCTACACCCCGCGCCAACCTCCCACGCAGTTAGACAGACAGGGCGCACGCACCAATGGCGCAGCAGTATATCTTCCAGATGCAGGGTCTGACCAAGACCTTCCCGGGCGGGAAGAAGATCTTCGAGAACATCTGGCTGAGCTTCTACAACGACGCCAAGATCGGCGTGGTCGGGGTCAACGGTTCGGGCAAGTCGACCCTGCTGAAGATCATGGCCGGTCTGGACACCGAGTTCACCGGCGAGGCCCGCGCCGCCGACGGCGTCAAGCGCGGCTATCTGGAGCAGGAGCCGCAGCTGGATCCGGCCCTGAACGTGCGCGAGAACGTCGAGGCCTGGTGCGAGGAGAAGCAGTGGGTCACCCGCTTCAACGCCATCGCCGCCGAAATGGCCGAGGAATACACCGACGAGCTGATGGCCGAGATGACGGCCCTGCAGGAAAAAATCGACGCCGGCGACGTCTGGGACATCGACAGCCGCATCGAAATGGCCATGGACGCCCTGCGCTGCCCGCCGGACGACTGGGAGGTGACCAACCTGTCGGGCGGCGAGAAGCGCCGCGTGGCCCTGGCCCGGCTGCTGCTCAGCAAGCCCGACATGCTGCTGCTCGACGAACCGACCAACCACCTCGACGCCGAGTCGGTGGCCTGGCTGCAGCACCACCTGGAGAACTTCCCCGGCTGCGTCATCCTCGTCACCCACGATCGCTACTTCCTTGATCTGGTTACGAAATGGACCCTCGAGCTGGACCGCGGCAAGGGCCACCCGCACGAGGGC
>JADGMZ010000154.1 GCA_015234495.1 Brevundimonas sp.
GCCCGGAACATCCCTGCCCGGCCCCGGTTCTCCGGTCTCACCAGATGGAGAACAGGCCATGCAGAATCCCTTCCGACATCAGGACGAACCGGGACGTCAGGAGCGCGAGCCCCACGAGGGCCGCTGGCAGTCCCAGTCCGACCAACGCCGGCCTGACGAATACCGCAGCTGGGGCGGCGGCGACGGCGGCCGCAGCGCCGAAGCCTTCCGCCGCGAGGAGCCGTCCTACGGCCGGCAATCGTCCGGTCCCGGCGGCGCCTGGAGCCAGGACAGCTATCAGCAGGGCCGCGGCCCCGGCTCCTGGACCGGAGGCTCCGCCGCCCATTCCGGACCCGGCTCCTACGCCACCGGCGCCCAGTCCTACGGCGGCGGCCCGCAGTTCGGCCAGGACTACGGCGTGACGGGCTACGGCTCGCAGGGCTACGGCGCGGGCGGCCCGTCGTCCGGCCAGCAGGGTTACGGCTCGCAGCAGGGCCAGGGCTACGGCTCCCAGGCCTACGGCATGGGCGGCGCCTCGAACCAGCAGGGCTACGGCTCGCAGATGAACCAGGGCTACGGCGGACAGTCATACCCCAGCCACGG
This sequence comes from Brevundimonas sp., assembly GCA_015234495.1. Lineage (GTDB taxonomy): Bacteria > Pseudomonadota > Alphaproteobacteria > Caulobacterales > Caulobacteraceae > Brevundimonas. The sequence goes on from JADGMZ010000154.1 coordinate 583, forward strand.
CTACGCCCCCGGGTCGCAGATCTGGGAAGGTTCGGGCCGCGGCATGGGCGGCCAGTCGCACGAGCACCACGACTTCGAGCCCGACTACCTGCACTGGCGCCAGCAGCAGCTGTCGGCCTTCGACAAGGACTACACCGACTGGCGCAGCGAACGGCGCGAGAAATTCTCGTCCGACTTCGACAGCTGGCGCCAGAGCCGCCCGCGCACCCAGGCCGAAAACCCCATCGTCGGCGACGTCTCCGACGGCGGCACGGGCGACGCCTCCGAGGCGAAGAAGCGCTAGGGGTAGAAACGTCCTGACCGACGAGGGCCCGGTGAGCGATCACCGGGCCCTTTTTCACGGACCTCTCTCCCGCCGGGAGAGGGCTCCGCCCGTCACCGGGCCGGCGCATCCTTCACATATTCATCCAGCCAGCGGGTCATCTCCCACAGGGTGTGACCCACCGACTCCCGCGCACGATAGCCGTGCGCCTCCAGAGGCAGGACCACGTAGCGCACCGTCGCGCCATGCCCCTTCAGCGCCGCATAGAACCGCTCGGACTGCACCGGATAGGTGCCCGAGTTGTCGTCGGCCTCGCCGTGGATCAGCAGGATCGGCTCGTTGACCCGGTTGGCGTAGGTGAAGGGCGACATCTCCGTATAGGTGTCGCCGGCCTCCCAGTAGGTGCGCTGCTCGGCCTGGAAGCCGAACGGCGTCAGGGTCCGGTTATAGGCGCCCGACCGCGCGATGCCGGTGCGGAACAGGTCGGTATGGGCCAGCAGGTTGGCGGTCATGAAGGCGCCGTAGCTATGCCCGCCGACGGCGATCCGGTCGCGGTCGGCCACGCCCATCTCCACCACCGCGTTCACCGCCGCCTCGGCCGAGGCGCTCAGCTGCTCGATATAGGTGTCGTTCGGTTCGGCTCCGTCGCGGCCGATGATCGGCATCGAGGGGTCGTCCAGCACCGCATAGCCCTGGGTCAGCAGGAACAGATGGCTGGAGCCGCCGGGCCGCACGAAGCGGTTGGCGGTGTCGACCACCTGGCCGGCCACCGCCGCGTCGGTGAACTCGGCGGGATAGGCCCACATCACCAGCGGCAGGGGCCCGTCGCGGTCCTTGTCATAGCCCGCCGGCAGGTACAGCGTCCCCGACAGCGGCACGCCGTCGGCGCGCGTATAGGTGATCAGCTGCCGGCTCACCCCCGCTAGCTGCGGGGCCGGATCGGGGAAGGTGGTCAGGGCGTCCGGCGCCTGGGCGTCCAGGTTGCGCACATACAGGTTCGGCGGGTCGTTGCGGGTCTCCCGCCGCGTCACCAGCCGCCGCGCCTCGTCGTCGAGGATGCCGACGATGCGCTCATAGTCGCCGGTCGCCGAGGTCCACAGCCGCTCGCTCTCGCCGCTCGACAGGTCCATGGCCGCCAGGAAGGGATATTCCCCCTCGCGCGTGGCCCCGTCGCCGGTCATCAGGATGCGGCCGTCGGCGGTGAACCGCGCCACCGGGAAGCCGGCCCCGTTGGGCTCGGTCACCGGGAAGCCCGGGTCGTTGTACTTGTCCTGGTAGTTCCGCTCCAGCAGCACCCGCGCCGAGCCCGGGCTCGACGGATCGATGACGTACCGCGTCTCGTGGCGGTTGTTGAACCAGCGGCTGTAGACCAGCGCCGTGTCCTGATCCCCCCAGGTGATCCCCGAATAGCGCTCCTTCAGGTCGATCAGCGGCGTCGGCTGGCCGCTGAACGGCGCCGACAGCATGAAGACCCGGTCGCGCACCTCGGCGTCGGTGCGCGGATCGCCGCCGTCCTGGGCCTCGGCCCAGACCAGGGTCGACGGCGCGTCCGACCGCCAGTTGACCGAGCGCGGCCCCGGGGCGGTGGCGTCGAACGGGGTCGGGATATTGTCCCTCAGCGGCAGGTCCGCGACCTGGTGCACCACCCGCCCCTGCATGTCCGTCACCACCACCTCGGTGGGGAACAGCCGCGCCGGCACGACATAGCTGTACGGCCGCTTGACCGTCGTCTTCAGCACATAGCGGCCGTCCGGCGACACGCCCGCGCCCAGATGCACCGCCGGCTCGCCGAGGGTCCGCGCCGCTCCCGACAGCGGAACCAGCGTCAGCTGCGAGGTGAAATAGTGCTCGAACAGCGCCTCATCCCCGGCGTTCGACAGCAGGTCCTGGTAGGTCCGGACCGGCGCTGCCCGGCCCATGCTCTGCTCGACCACCGGGCCCGACGGCGGACGGCTGACATCCGGCGCCGCGCCGCGCCCCTCGGGGACCATGCGCGCCACCAGCCCCGAGCTGTCCGGCAGCCAGTCGAAGGCGCCGCCGGCCGCGGCGTTGACCCGCGCCTCGGTCAGCTTGCGCGCCTGCGCCGTCCCGACGTCCGCGACCCACAGCTCCAGCCCGGTCGGGGCGTCCATCAGCATGGCCACCGCCTTGCCGTCCGGCGACCACGACGGCGAGGTGAAGCGCGCGCCGTCCGGCAGCGTCACCGCCCGCGCGGCCCCGCCCGCCACCGGCTGGAAGCTCAGCCCCGTCAGCCAGCTGACCCGGCTGTTGGCCGGCCCGTTGTTGCGCGGATTGATCCGGTAGCCCGCCAGCCGCAGCATCGGCTCGGCCAGCTCGGCGATCGGCGGCAGATTGGACCGCTCGTACAGCGCCAGCGTGGCCCGGTCCGGGCTCAGGCTCGGCGTCGGCGTCGGCTTGCGGTCGAGGATTTCCGCGATCGGCGCCGGCGGCTGCTGATAGGTCAGCGCGTCCTGGGCCAGCACGGGGCCGCTGAAGGCGGCGATCAGCACGAAGGCGGGCAGGGCCCGGGCGAGAAGACGACGACGCATGTTCGATACACCCCAACAGCCGCCGGTCCGTCCGGCAGGCCGGTCACGCTAGGGGCCGCCGTCGCCGCGGGTCAAGGGCGGCGCGGCGCCGCCCCGGTCATCGCATAGCAGCTGGCCCGCGTCGGCCGCCCGCCGTCCGGCCCGCCATAGGCCGCCCGCACCGAGCAGATGTCGGCCGGGCTCAGCCTCCCTTCCCAGCGGGCCGGGTTGCAGTAGTTCATGATCGAGTCGGCGTCGTAGTAGGTCTCGTTCGCCACCTCCGGCTCGGGCGTCTGCATGCGCGCCACGCAGTCGGGGGCCCGCGGGCTGACGTGGTCGTGGCTGAAGCCCAGCGCATGTCCCAGTTCGTGCAGGGCGTCGGCGTGGAAACAGCCCTCGCGCCCCACCGTCCCGCGCCGCCCGCAGATGCGATTGGTGACCAGGTATTCCGCGTTCAGGGTGATCGTCCCGCCGCGCACCAGATTGACCCCCAGATGGCTGGCTGAGGCGAACAGCTCCGGATCGTGCACGATGCGGATCGGGATGCGCCGGTCCGGGCCCGTGGTCGGGCTGTCGGCGCAGTCGGCGCGGATGTCGAAATCGACCTTGGCCACCGCCTCCCAGGCCGCGGCGGCCGCCATCACCTTGTCCCGGGCCCAGCCGTCCTCGCTGTCCGGCGCCTGGAAGCACATGGGAACCCGCCCGTCCGGCCAGACGTCGGCCTCGGCCGGCGGCGGCGCCGGGGGCGGGGGCGGCGGCGGCGGAGGGGGCGGAGGGGGCGGAGGCGGCGGCGCCGGCGCCGTCGTCACCGGCGGCGGCTCCTGCAGCCAGGCGCAGCCCGCCATCGGGGCCGCCGCCAGCCCGGCCAGCATCAACAGCAGGAAAACCCTCAGCCCCGTCATCCCCCTCATGCCCAGCGCGTCTCCGTCAGCGTCAGCTTCAGTTCGATCCAGCGGGCCCGGGCGTCCGGCCGCCCCAGCTCCGGCGCCAGGTCCTCGGCGAAGGCCGTCACCTCGGCCGGCCCCTCGCCGGCCGCCAGCAGGTTCAGCACCTCCTCGCCGAAGCGGAACGGCAGCACATAGGGCCCGTGCCGCCCGTGATGTCCGCCCTCGCCGTCCGGAATGTGCACGAAGGTCGGCGACGAACCCAGCGGCCGCTCCCGATCGCCGCCGCTCAGGCGGATCTCCAG
>JADGMZ010000155.1 GCA_015234495.1 Brevundimonas sp.
CATCCTGCCGGACACCACCTCGCGGGCCAAGGCGCAGGGGCCGGGCCTGATGCCGGTCGAGCTGGACGACGGCGGCGAGGGCTGGCTGATGTGCCCCGGCTCGGCGAAGGAGGACTGCCCGGCCTCGGCAGCCGCGCGCGAGGCGCGGCAGGCGCGCACCGACGCCGAGACCCTGCGCCTGCTCTATGTCGCCCTGACCCGGGCCCGCGACCGGCTGATCCTGTTCGGCCGGGCCTGCGGCAACTCCAAGCTGGGCTATGACGCGGGCAGCTGGTGGGATGTGCTGACCGGAACCTTCGACCGGCTGGGCGGGGCGGTGCGGGAGGTCGGCGGCCGCGTCCGGCGCTACGGCCCCGATCCGGCCCGGCTGGCCCCGAAACCCGCCGAGGCGGCGACGCAGGGGGCCCTGCCCGGCTGGACCGCGGCGCCGCCCGCGCCCGACCACGCCGCCCGCTTCGCCGCGGCATCGCAGATGGAGGGGGCCGTCCGCATCCCCGCGCCCTCGCCGCTGGCGACCGCCGCCGGGGCGGGCGCGCCGCTGGGGCGGTTCCGGCGCGGCGACTTGATCCACAGGCTGTTGGAGCGGCTGCCGGAGATCGCCCCGGCGGAGCGTGCGGCCGCCGCCGCCCGCATGCTGTCCCGGGAACGAGACCTGACCGACGCGCACCGGGCGGAGATGATCGCCGCCGCCTTCTCCGTGCTCGACGACATTCGTTTCGCCCCGGTGTTCGGGCCCGGGTCGCGGGCCGAGGTCGCGCTATCGGGAACCGCCCCGGAGCTGCCGCCGGGCGTCGCCGTCTCCGGCCGCATCGACCGGCTGGTGATCACGCCGGAACGTATTCTGGTGGTCGACTACAAGACCAATCGCCCGGCCCCCGCCCGCATCGAGGACGCCGACCCCGCCTACGGGCTGCAGCTGGCGGTCTATGTCGCCGTGCTGAGGCGGCTGTATCCCGACCGCCCGGTGGAGGCCGCCCTGGTGTGGACCGACGGGCCGAAGCTGATGCCGGTTCCGCAGGGACTGATGGACGCAGCCCTGGCGAACGCGCGTTGATTTGATCGGCGACGCGCCCCACATCGCTTTCGAAGCGCCGGAATCATTCCATGATGCCCGGCCGCAGATCTGGAACCGCGCGTCCCAGCGGACGCCAAGGAGAGCCCATGACCACCGTCAAGGTCACCGACGACAGCTTCGACGCCGACGTCCTGAAATCGTCCACCCCCGTGCTGGTGGACTTCTGGGCCGAGTGGTGCGGCCCCTGCAAGCAGATCGGCCCGGCCCTCGAGCAGATCGCCGATGAACTGTCCGGCAAGGTCGTCATCGCCAAGGTGAACATCGACGACAGCCCGATGACGCCGTCGCGGCTGGGCGTGAAGGGCATCCCGACCCTGATGCTGTTCAAGGACGGCCAGCTGGCCTCGATGAAGGTCGGCGCCATGCCCAAGGGCAAGATCGTCGAGTGGCTGGCGGAAGCCGGGATTTCGGCGTCGGCGGCGGCGTGAGGAAAGTGGCTCGTGGCTAGTGGTTAGGGAGGGGCGGTCCGTCTCTGCTCATGGGCCGCCGGCGATGCGCAGCCGGCTCCCCAGCCACCAGCTACCAGCCACCAGCCACTCACCACCAGCCACGCCCTCAATCCGGCCACGTTCCGCGGTCGGCGCCCAGCACCTCGCCGGCGAGATACAGCGAGCCGCAGATGACCACGCGGCCGGCGCCCAGCTGCAGGGCGCGGTCGAGCGCCTCTGTCGCCGAGGCGCAGGCCGTTGCGCCGAGGCCGTGGCCGCGGGCCACCGCCGCCAGCGCTTCCGGTTCGGCCGACGCGCCCTCGAACGGGGTGGTGAAGACGGTGGCGCCGGTCTCCGCCAGCGCCGCGAAGAAGCCGCCGGCGTCCTTGTTGGCCAGCATGCCGACGACCAGGGCCAGCGGCCTCGGGGCCCGGGCCTGACGCTGGGCCAGCGCCTCGGCCAGGGCCCGGGCCGCGTGCGGATTGTGTCCGCCGTCCAGCCATAGTTCGGCGTCTGCCGCCCGCGCCGCCTCGCCATAGGGGCCCGCCGTCAGCCGCTGCATGCGCGCCGGCCAGCGCGCGGCGCGCAGACCCCCGGCGATGGCGGCCTCCGGCAGGTCGAGCTCGAGCGCCACGGCCACGGCCAGGCCGGCGTTGGCGATCTGGTGCGGCCCGGCCAGCGTCGGCGCCGGCAGGTCGAGGAAGCGGCTCTGGTCCTGGAAGGCCAGGCCGCCGCGTTCGGCCCAGGCGTCGAAGTCCGTCCCCATCACCGTCAGCGGCGCCCGCACGGCCGCCGCCGCCGCCTCGATGGCGGCCATCGCCTCTTCGGTCTGGCGGGCGATCAGGCCGCGGGCGCCGGCCTTGAGGACGCCGGCCTTTTCGACCGCGATGCCGCGCAGGTCGGTCCCCAGGAACTCGGCGTGATCGAGGTCGACCGGGGTGATCACGCTGAGCAGCGGACGGTCGATGACGTTGGTGGCGTCCAGCACCCCGCCGAGACCGACCTCGACGACGGCCAGGTCGGCGGGGGTCTCGCTCATGGCCAGGAAGGCGGCGGCGGTGGTGCTCTCGAACACCGTCGCCTCGCTGCCGGCGGCGTCGACGGCCGCCTCGACCCGGTCGAGGATGGCGTTGAGCGGCCCGTCTTCGATCAGCCGGCCAGCCAGTCTGATGCGTTCGTTGAAGCGCACGAGGTGGGGCGAGGTGTAGGCGTGCACCCTGAGCCCGGCCGCCTCGGCGATGGCCCGGATGAAGGCGACGGTCGAGCCCTTGCCGTTGGTGCCGGCGACATGGATGACCGGCGGCAGCCTGTGCTGCGGATCGCCCAGCGCCGCGCACAAGGTCCGCATCCGCTCGAGCGACAGGTGGATGCGCTGCGGATGGCGGGCGCGCAGGCGTTCGGAGATCGGATCCACGGCCTAGGCCGCCCGGCGCTTCCCGCCCATCAGCATCGACAGGATGCGGCCCAGCACGATCGGCAGTTCGGCGCGGGTGACGACCCGGTCGACCATGCCCTTCTCCTGCAGGTATTCGGCGCGCTGGAAGCCCGGCGGCAGCTTTTCGCGGATGGTGGCTTCGATGACGCGCGGGCCGGCGAAGCCGATCAGGGCGCCGGGTTCGGCCAGGTGGACGTCGCCGAGCATGGCGTAACTGGCGGTGACCCCGCCGGTGGTCGGGTCGGTCAACACCACCACGAAGGGCAGTCGGGCCGCCTTGAGCTCCTGGATGGCCAGCGTCGTGCGGGCCATCTGCATCAGGCTGAGGGCACCCTCCTGCATGCGGGCGCCCCCGGCGGCGGTGAAGCAGACCAGCGGCACGCCCCGTTCGATCGCCGCCCGGGCGGCGGCGATGAAGGCCTCGCCGGCGGCCATGCCCAGCGAGCCGCCCATGAAGGTGAAGTCCTGGACGATGACCACCGTCTCGGCCCCGCCGACCTCGCCGAAGCCGATGGCCATGGTGTCCTTGCGGCCGGCCGCCTTGCGCGCGGCGCTGAGCCGGTCCTTGTACGGCTTGCCGTCGGAGAATTTCAGCGGATCCTCGGGCACCGCCGGCGTGTCGATGGGCTCGTACTGGCCGCCGTCGAAGGTGAAACGCAGCCGGGTCGGCGCGTCGATGCGCATGTGCCGGCCCGAGGGCGTGACCCACAGCGACCCTTCGAGGTCGGACCGGTACAGCATCTCGCCGGTGTCGGGGTCCTTGACCCACAGGTTGTCGGGCGTGTCGCGCCGGCTGACGATCTTGCGCACGCCGGGGGCGAAGCGGCTCAGCCAGCCGCCGCGTTTTTCCTGGGGTTTGGGAGGAGTCTTGTCAGCCATGACGGCGCTTTAGACCGTTTCCGCGACCCGCGCACCCCGGACCGCGTCCGCGAGGGCCTTCACCCTGGCCAGAACGCGGCCGACGGCGGGTTCGTTCGCCTCGAGCGCGGCGGCGACCTCGTCGACCAGCACCGAGCCGGCGACCACCGCGTCGGCGACGCGGGCGATCTCGGCGGCGCGTTCGGGCGTCCTGACGCCGAAGCCGACCGCCACCGGCAGGCCGCAGGCCCGCCGCACGCGCTCGACGGCAGGAGCCACGGCGGCGGCCTGGGCTTCCTTGACGCCGGTCACGCCCGCCACCGAGACATAGTAGACGAAGCCGGAGGTTCCCTCGGCGATGACCTTCAGCCGGGCGTCGTCGGAGGTCGGCGTGGCGAGCCGGATCAACGACACCTGCGCTGCGTCGAGGGCGGCCGACAGCGGCGCGGCCTCTTCCGGCGGGCAGTCGACCACGATCACCCCGTCGACACCGCTGGCCGCCGCGTCGCGGGCGAAGGCGTCATAGCCGTAGGACTCGATCGGGTTGAGGTAGCCCATCAGGATCACCGGCGTCGCGGCGTCGCCGTCGCGGAAATCGGCGGCCAGGGCGAGGACGCCCTTCAGCGTCATGCCGCCCTTCAGAGACCTGAGGGCCGCGCGCTGGATCGGCGGCCCCTCGGCCATGGGGTCGGAGAAGGGAATGCCCAGTTCGATGATGCCGGCGGCGGGTGCCGACAT
>JADGMZ010000156.1 GCA_015234495.1 Brevundimonas sp.
CGGCGTGCGTCAGGATCGACCGGGAGTCCGCCGTTCACCACGGGAGACGCCGATGGCGCGCGCGCAGTTCCAGAAGGGTCAGAAGGTCTGGGTCGAGTGCGTCGGCGCCTGGGCCCAGATCGAGAAGGTCCAGCCTGTCTGGGCCAAGGGCTTCGAGGAGCCGGTGCGGGTCACCTATGACGTCGGCCTGGGCCGGGAGTTCCTCGGCCACGAGCTGCTGCTGCCGGCCGAGGACCCGGCCGCCAACGCCGGCGAGAGCTGGCGGCTGATGCGGGCCCGCAACAAGTGGCAGACGGCCGAGGACACGCCGCATCACCCCTTCCCCGGAACCTATCCGGTGGTGGTCACCGACAAGGCCGACTGGGGCGGCTGGCGGGTGCCGGGGGCGGAATACGACCGCGATCCGGAGCAGATCGAATTCCAGGCGCGACTGATCGCGGCGGCGCCGCAGCTGATGGCCCTGGCGCAGCGGATGGTGGCCTCGGTGGACGAGTCGCCCGAGGACGCCCCGCCCGAAATGCTGGCCATGGCCCGCGACGCGCGGACGGTTCTGAAGGGCGTCACTGACGTGCTGGCCCCGCCTCCGGAGGCCGGAACGGGTCAGCCGACCCCCTCGCGCGCGGCCTGAACCGGACGGCGGAGGCGATTGATCCACGGCGACGGGTCGACCGGGCCTCGACAGGAATCCGCGACGCAGCCTAGATTCAGGCATTCGTCGCCGAATCGACCGGGAGAGCGCCTTGCGGGGCAGTGAGCGCCGCATAACCCCGCAAGGACGGCGCGCCGCGGACCGGCGCAAGGGCCCGCCCGCATGGGTGCGGATCTCCATTCTCGCCGTGACCCTGGCCGTCGCCGCCTATGTGCTTCTGTTCGCTCGCGAAATGGCGCGGCCGGGCCAGGAGGCTGACGCCCTGCGCATGGTCGCCGTCGACCGCGAGGCGCGGCTGCTGGCGCTGGAGACGGCGGTGCGCATGGCCCCGGTCGAGGCGGCGGTCCGCGCCGCCGCGGCGCAGGCCGGCTCGCCCGCGGAGACCATCCGGCAGGCCCGGGCGGCGGCGCCCGACGCGGCTTTCGCGGTGGTGTCCGCCAGCGGCGGGGTGGCGGCCGCCGTCGGCGGCCCCCCGGACGACTTCGCACCGACCCCGGGCAAGCCGTTGCTGGCGGCGGACGGAACAGCCCTGCTGATCTCGCGGCCGCTGGCGGACGGAGGCCGGCTGGTCGGCCGCGCGCCCCTGCCCTCGCTGCGGACCACCGACGGGGTGCAGCTGGGCCTGTTGTCAGGACCGCGCACGCTTCTGACCGGCGGGGCGGCGCAGGAGGCGGCGCTGGCGCTGGACGCCCTGCCGGCCGACGGGCGTGGTCAGGGCACGACGCTGAGGGTAGCCGACGGGGCCGTGCGGCGCACCACCGTGGCGGTCGGGGACAGCGGCGTGATGGCGGTCGCCTCGACCCCGGTCAGCGTCGGGGCCGGCGCCCTGCTGGACGACCTGTGGGTGCTGACCGCGCCGTTCGTGATCGGGGTGCTGGTGCTGCTGCTGGCGCTGCTGCAGCAACGCAAGCAGGTCGGCATCAGCCGCGAGTGGGCGGCGTCCGAGCGCCGCTTCCGGGGCGCGGTCGAAGCCGCCCGCTGCGGGGTCTGGGACTGGGATCTGGAGAGCGGCCAGATCCTGCTATCCGACTATATGGCCGACCTGATGGGGCTGGAACGCACCGGGGCGGTGTCGGCCGAGGCGATGATGGAGCGCATCCACCCCAACTACCGCGAGGCGGTGAATCACGCCCTGCGGCAGGCGGAGACCTTCGGCGCCTTCGAAGTCAGCTTTCCGGTGCCAGACGCCCAGGGCCGGGCGCGCTGGATCGACGCCCGCGGCCAGGCCCGCGGCGAGCGCGGAGAGGACGGCTTCAGCTCCATCCTCGGCATCGCCCTGGACACCACCGAGGCCCGCCGCGCCAAAGCCCACGCCCAGGCGGCCGAGGGCCGGCTGCGCGACGGCATCGAGAGCGTCTCGGACGCCTTCGTGCTGTTCGACCGGCAGGGCCGTCTGATCCTGTCCAACCAGGCCTTCCAGGACGCCTTCGACTTCGAGCCCGGGGTGCTGCGCAAGGGCGCGCTGAAGGCCGACCTGAACCGCATCGCCGCCCTCGCCATCAAGTCGGACCAGCCGGCCGCGGGCGGGCGGGCCGGCGCGCGCGAGGTCGAGCTGTACGACGGCCGCTGGCTGCAGCTGGTCGAGCGCTTCACCTCGGAGGGCGGCTCGGTGGTCTCGGCCGCCGACATCACCGCCATCAAGCACAAGGAGGCGGAGCGCCAGCGCGCCACCGAGCGGCTGCACGCCACCATCTCGCAGCTGGAGACGCGCGAGGAGGAGCTGTCCCAGCTGGCGCGGAAATACGAGGTGGCGATGACCCGGGCCGAGGCGGCCAACCAGGCCAAGTCGGAATTCCTGGCCAATATGAGCCACGAACTTCGAACGCCGCTGAACGCCATCAACGGGTTCTCGGAGATCATGGCCGGCGAGATGTTCGGCCCCCTGGGCGATCCCAAGTACAAGGGCTACGCCGCCGACATCCTGAAGTCGGGCCAGCACCTGCTGAGCCTGATCAACGACATCCTCGACATGGCCAAGATCGAGGCCGGCAAGCTGACCCTGCACTACGAGACGGTGTCGCTGAAGGAGGTGGTCGAGGACGCGGCGCGGCTGATGCGCGGCCGGGTCGAGGAGGCCGGACTGAAGCTGCTGGTCGATGCGCCGGACCTGCCCCACATCGACGCCGATCACCGGGGCCTGAAGCAGGTGGTCCTGAACCTGCTGTCCAACGCCGTGAAATTCACCCCCGAGGGGGGCGACATCGTCGTGGCCCTGTCGCGCGAGGACGACCAACGGGTGCGGGTGGCGGTCACCGACACGGGCATCGGCATCGCCGCCGAGGATCTGAGCCGCATGGCCAAGCCCTTCGAGCAGGTCGAGGGCCAGCATTCCAAGACCACCCAGGGCACGGGGCTGGGCCTGGCCCTGACCAAGTCGCTGATCGAGCTGCACGGCGGGGTTTTAACGCTGGAGAGCGAGCCGGGCCGCGGCACCACCGTCAGCTTCGACCTGCCCATCCGCCGACCGGACCAGGCCCCGGCCGGTCGGGCGCAGGCCGCCTGAGGCGGATCAGCGGGCGGCGTCGCGGGCCTTCCGCTCGCCCTTGTGGCGCACGACGGTGCGGCCACGGCGGGTGAGGATTTCGGACAGGGCGGCGCGATCGTCGGGCTCCAGCGTCGCCAGCACCGCCACCGCATCCGCCTCGATCCGCGCCCGGCCGCGCAGTTCCGCCGCGCGGGACTGCTCGAGCAGGACGGACACCTGTGCGGCGTCGAACTGGGGCGAGCGGGCGAGGGCTGTGGCCTCGCGGCGCTTCTGCCGCACCACCTCGAAATCCGTATGGGCCGCGTGGGCCGAGGCGCGCAGGGTCTCGCGCACGCGGTCGCGCACCTCGGGATCCAGCCCCTCGACCACGCTCATGAAGGAGCGATCGCGCGGCGCGCGCTGCTGGGCTTCAAGGCGGCGCTCGACGTCGGCGCGGCCGATCAGCAGGGTGGCGCCCGCCGCCAGGGCGAACAGGTTCAGCGCCACCGAGGCGGCCAGGACGATCTTGAGGGTCCGCGTGTTCAACCGAGCACCTCCGTGTCGTCCACGCCGAGCAGGGACGCCTGATACAGCACGGCGTCGGCCTGGGCGTCGGCGGTGACATGGCCGGTCAGCAGCACGCCCGCAGCCACCCCGGCGCAGGTCGCCGCTGTCCAGCCGGCGCCGAAGGCCAGGGACAGACGGTCGATCCACAGGCGGCCGGTGCGGCCGGCCCTGTCCCCGGCCGTGGCAGCGGCGGCCAGCACCCGGTCGCGCAGGGCGGTCGAGACCTGCGGCGTCGACGAGCGATGCAGCAGGGCGTCGATCGCGTCGGCCTCGGCCAGCGCCGGCCCGGCCGAGTCGGCATGGCCAGCCGCGAAGGCCTCGGCCGCCGCGCGTTCGCTGTCGGGCCAGCGCCGGCGATCGGCGCCGTAGGCGGCCACAATGGCGAGGAAGCGTTCCGCCGTCATCACATTCATACTCCTCCGGCTCCCGGCCGATGCTGGGCCAGGGCCGTCCTCAGCGCCCGCCGTCCACGCGACAGCAGGCTTTCCAGGGCTTCGACGCTGATCTCCATCAGCGCCGCGGCCTCAATATTGGTCAGTTCCTGATAATGGCAGAGCACGATGGCCTCGCGCTGCCGGTCGGGCAAGCGGGCCAGGGCGCCGTTGACCGCCACGCCGATATCGGCGGCCAGCAGACCGCGATCCGGGGCCGGGCCCTCGTCTCGCCGCTCGGGCAGGACGTCGGTCGGGATCTCGCGCCGCCGCCGCAGCCGGTCGTAACAGAGGTTCAGCGCCACACGGTGCAGCCAGGTATCGAACCGTGCCTTGCCGGAGACCCAGCGGGGCGCCTG
>JADGMZ010000157.1 GCA_015234495.1 Brevundimonas sp.
GTTCGGCGTGGTCGCGGCGCTCGGCGTGCTGAACCTGGGGCAGGTGGCCACGCCGCTGAACACCCTGCTGACGCAGGTCGCCAGCTTCCTGCCGAACGTGATCGGCGCGGTCCTGATCTTCTTCATCGGCTTCGTGGTCGCCACCCTGGCCCGGCGGGTCACCGAGGCGGCCCTGCAGGCGGCCAGCGCCGACCGCTGGCTGGACCGGGCGGGGCTGTCGCGGGCCACCGGATCGACCGGTGTCAGCACCGCCGTCGGAACCCTGGTGTTCGTGCTGGTGCTGATTCCCATCACCATCGCCGCGCTGGAGCAGCTGGGCATCGAATCCCTGACGGTGCCCGCCGTGGCGGTGCTGTCGACGGTGTTCGACGCCATCCCCCGGGTGCTGGCGGCGGCGATCGTGCTGGCCATCGGCTGGTTCATCGGCCGGTGGGTGGCCCAGGTCGTCGAACGGGTGCTGCCGGCCACCGGCTTCGACCGCAGCGTCTCGAGCGTGACCAGCCTGGCCCGCAACCAGCCGGTCGAACCGGCAGCCACGACCACGCCCTACGCCGGCGACGTCACCCCGGCGACCGCCGCGGCCCTGGGCGGCGCTTCGGCCGCGCCGACGCCGATGACGCCCTCGCGGGTGGTCGGCAAGCTGGTGATGGCGGCGATCGTCGCCTTCACCGCCATCGAGGCGGCCCGCCTGCTGGAGTTCGCCACCCTGGCCGCCACGGTCGAGGAAATCCTCGGCCTGGCCGGGCGGGTCATCGTCGGCGGCGTCATCATCACCGCCGGGGTGCTGATCGCCGACGTGCTGGCGCGGCTGATCGACAAGGGCACCAGCGGCGCGGACCGCTTCGCCTCGACCCTGGTGCGCTGGGCGACCATCGCCCTGGCCACGGCCATGGGCCTGCGCTTCATGGGCATCGCCGACGACGTGGTGCTGCTGGCCTTCGGCCTGGTGCTGGGGGCGGCGGCGGTGGCTGCGGCCCTGGCCTTCGGTCTCGGCGGTCGCTCGGCGGCCGGCCAGGTGGCGCAGCGCTGGGCCGACAAGGTCACCCGCGGTCCGGGCGGACGGCCGACGGCCTAGTCCCGGAAAGGCACAGGTTCGCCTGCAGGGGGCGGTGCGCGAGCGCCGTCCCCGGCCAATTCGCCGGCGGGGAGATCCGCCTTGCCGGGAACCCGACGCCGGTCCCTACGTTCGCGCTGGAACGTTAGGGATTCAGTAACCATGCGACGCGCGATCCGCACCGGCCTGTTCATCGGCATCCTCATCGGCATGTCCGCCTGCGCCGCGTCGGGCCTTGGCGACACGGCCGGATCCGGGCCCTACGGATCGGTTGAGGTCGGCCGCAGCCGCTGATCGCAAGGAAATCGTGGCGGAGGGCGGGATTCCCCCGTATTGTTCCGCCGCGGACGCCGACAGTCGCGCCGCGCCGGTCTCGCTCCCACTAGATGTTAGCCATCGCCATCGCCGTCGTACTGCTCCTCGTGGTGCTGAACGGCCTGTTCTCGATGACCGAACTCGCGGTCGTCTCATCCAGAAAATCCAAGCTGCACGCCCGCGCCGAGCGCGGCGACCGGGGGGCCCGGGCGGCGCTGAAGCTGGCCGAGGAGCCGACCCATTTCCTCTCGGCCGTGCAGGTCGGCATCACCCTGATCGGCATCGCCGCCGGCGCCTACGGCCAGGCCGCCATCGCCGGCGAGCTGAATCTGATCTTCGAGCAGCTGCTGCCCGGGCTGTCGGCCTATACGGAGGTGATCTCGACCGTCCTGGTCATCGTCTTCATCACCTATGTGTCGGTGATCGTCGGCGAACTGGTCCCCAAGCGGCTGGCCCTGATCTTTCCCGAGGCGATCGCCTCCAAGATGGCGGCTCCGATCTCGACCGTCGCCAAGGTGCTGAAGCCCTTCGTCGTCCTGCTGACGGCCTCGACGTCGGCCATCCTCAAGATCATGGGGGTCAAGGACCGCGACGGCTCTGACGTGACCCAGGAAGAGGTCGAGACCATGATCGCCGAGGGCACGGCCTCGGGCCTGATCGAACCGGAAGAGCAGGAGATGATCGAGGAGATCCTGCGCCTCGGCGACCGGCCGATCCGGGTGGCGATGACGCCGCGCCACGAGGTGTTCTGGATCGCCCTGGACGACAGCAAGGCGCAGCTGCGCCAGGAAATCCGCAACAGTCCCTATTCGCGCATCGTGGTGGCGCGCGAGAACGACGTCGATAACCCGATCGGCGTGGTGCACAAGAAGGACCTGCTGGACAGGCTGCTGGACACCGGCGAGATCGACGTCGAGCCGCTGGTGCAGACGCCGGCCTTCATTCCCCAGTCGACCTCGGTGCTGAAGGCGCTGGAGATTCTCAAGGCCTCGAAGGTGCACATGGCCTTCCTCGTCGACGAGTTCGGCGCCTTCGAAGGCGTGGTCACCGCCACCGACCTGCTGGAGATGATCGCCGGCGACTTCGACGAGGGGCACGACGAGGAGGAGGCCCACATCCGCCTGCGCGAGGACGGCTCGTGGCTGGTCGACGGCCAGACCGACCTCGAGGAGCTGTGTGACCTGCTGGGCGAGGAATTCGGCGAGCAGGAAGGTTTCCACACCGTCGCCGGACTGGTTCTGCACCAGTTGTCGCGGGTGCCGGACGAGGGCGAAATCCTGCAGCTGGGGCGTTTCGAGGTCGAGGTCATCGACATGGACGACCGGCGGATCGACAAGCTCATGTTCCGGCAGGTGATCCGGCCCGAGGACGAGGCTGTCGCGGTGGCGGCCCACAACGAGGATTGACCGTTCCGCCCTTGAAAACCCGTGCGGTGTCGGGCATACGCCCCCGTCTGGCGATCACATCCGTCCCGTTCGGGCGGGTTGTGATGTGTCTAGGAGTTTAGCTCAGCTGGTAGAGCACCGGTCTCCAAAACCGGGGGTCGTGGGTTCGAGTCCCCCAACTCCTGCCATTTCCCCTGTCGCCGCCGGATGGGAGCCCCTATCTGGGGGCGACAGGATCAATTCTTTGACGGATCAGTGATGGCCAAGGTCAAGACCCCGGGGCGCCGCCCCCAGACCGCCCAGCCCGCCATTGCGGGCGCCGCCGTGGCGGCCGACGCGCCGAAGAAGCCGCGGGTCTCGATTCCGCAGTTCTTCAGCCAGGTGCGGGCCGAGGGCCGCAAGATCGTGTGGCCGACCTGGAAGGAGACCTGGATCACCTCGGTGATGGTGCTCATCATGGTCGTCATCGCCTCGCTGTTCTTCTTCCTGGTGGACACCGCCCTGGCCTTCGCCTCGCGCAATATCCTGGCCATCGGCCAGTAAGAGACACGCCCATGACTGATGCCGTTCCCCAGGCCAAGCCTTTGAATCCGCGCCACAAGTGGTACATCGTCCACGCCTATTCGAACTTCGAGAAGAAGGTCGCGCAGCACCTGCAGGACCAGGCGCGCCAGCAGGGGCTTGAGGACTGTTTCTCGGAAATCCTCGTGCCGACCGAGGACGTCGTCGAGATCCGCCGCGGCCGGAAGGTCAATTCCGAGCGCAAATTCTTCCCCGGCTATGTGCTGGTGAAGATGGAGATGACCGACGACGCCTATCACCTGGTCAAGAACACCCCGAAGGTGACCGGCTTCCTCGGGGCCGCCGGCGGCACCAAGCCGCTGCCGGTCTCGGAGCGTGAGGTCCAGAACATCATCGGCGCCGTGGAAGAGGGCGTCGAGCGTCCGAAGCCCACCATCCGCTTCGACATCGGCGAGACCGTCAAGGTCATCGACGGCCCGTTCGCCAGCTTCGACGGCCAGGTCGAGAGCGTCGACGAGGACAACGCCCGCCTGCGCGTGGCCGTGTCCATCTTCGGCCGCCCGACGCCGGTCGATCTGGAATACAGCCAGGTCGAGAAGACCGCCGCCTAGGTCGCAAGCCGGCCACGGCCTTTCGACGATACGTTCGGCCCCGTCCGCGGGATCGACATGCAGGACATGAGTGCGCGCCCGGCTCGCTGCGCGGTTGTTGATCGCTGATCGCCGATATAGGGTCCTCGCCGGACGAGCGACGAGGACGATATGTCGAGATCGTGGCTGATCGGCTTGATCGCGTTCGCGCTCGGCGCCGGAACCGCGGCCGCGCAAGCTCCGCAGAAGCCGGCCGCACCCGAACCCCCGACACAGGAACCGTCCGCGGCGGCCTCTCCGGTCGGCTCCCCGCAGGACCCTCCGACCACCACTGTCGACGACGTCGTGGTCATCGGCGGCGAGCTGGAGAAACTGGCCGAGAAATTCGTGACCAACCTCGCGGCGCCGGCGCGACGTCGCGGCCTGGCCCGATGGACCGGCGAGGTCTGTATCGGCGTTCTGAATTTCAGGTCGGAGGTGGCGCACCTGATCATCGACCGCTTCTCCGACGTCGCGCGCGAACTGGGGATAGAGCTCGGCGAACCGGGCTGCGATCCGAACCTCGTCATCGTCGGCACGGCCGACGG
>JADGMZ010000158.1 GCA_015234495.1 Brevundimonas sp.
AGATGTAGGTGTTGCGGACCATGAACTCCTTGAGGATGTCGTTCTGGATGGTCCCGGTCAGGGCGCTGTGCGGCACGCCCTGCTCCTCCGCCGCCACGACATAGAGGGCCAGCACTGGCAGGACGGCGCCGTTCATGGTCATGGACACCGACATCTGGTCCAGCGGGATGCCGTCGAACAGGGTCCGCATGTCGTAGATGCTGTCGATGGCCACGCCCGCCATGCCGACGTCGCCCTTCACCCGCGGGTGGTCCGAGTCGTAGCCGCGGTGGGTGGCCAGGTCGAAGGCGATCGACAGCCCCTTCTGACCCGCCGCCAGGTTGCGGCGGTAGAAGGCGTTGGATTCCTCGGCCGTGGAGAAGCCGGCGTACTGCCGGATGGTCCACGGGTTGGAGGCGTACATGGTCGGGTAGGGGCCGCGCCCATAGGGGGCGACGCCCGGCAGGCCGTGGATGAAGTCCAGGCCTTCCACCGCGTCGGCGCCGTAGGAGGGGGCGACGGTCAGGCCTTCCGGGGTGAGCCACGGGTCGCGGCCCGGGCCGGTCCCGGACGGCGACAGGTCGAGCGCGATCTTCGGGAAATGGGGGGCGTTCATCGGCCGGCCTCCTGCGCTTCAAAGGGGGCGGACAGACGCATCGCCGTCAGGGGCACGCAGGCGTCGCCGCCGCCGTCGATGGCCGGGGCGGGCGCCGCTTCGGCGGCCGCGACGCGCGGTTCGGGATCGACGAACCTGGTCACCCCGACCAGTTGCGCGACGCCGTCGGCCAGGGCCGCCTCAAGGGTCTGCCGGGCGCGGGCGATGCGGGGCTGGATCAGGTGGCCGCGCAGGGCCTCGACGATCCCGCCCTCTGCCTCGATCATCTGGAACTCGGCCCAACCGGCCTCGGCCAGTTCGCGGGTGCGCTGGTCGAGGAACCACGAGCCGGCGGCCGGATCGTCGACGCGCCCGAGGTGGGCCTCCTCCATCAGCACCAGCTGGGTGTTGCGGGCCTGTCGCCGGGCGAAGGCGTCCGGCCGGCCCTGCGCCCGGGTGAAGCCGTCCAGCACCACGGCGTCCGCCCCGCCGACGGCGCCGGCGAAGCCCGCGGCGGTCAGCCGCAGCAGGTTCGGCCACGGGTCGCGGGCCGACAGCATGCGGCGCGACGAGCGCGTCTCGATCACCGCCGGGGTTTCGGCCCCGAAGGCGCGGCTGAGCGAGCGCCAGATCAGCCGCAGGGCGCGGACCTTGGCGACGCCGTCGAAATACTCCTGGTCCACGGACACGCCGAGCACGGTCCCGCGCAGGGCCTGCTCCGCCGTCATGCCGGCCTCGACCGCCGCCCTGACCAACGCCGCAGCGTTGGCCGCGGCGAAGGCCAGCTCCTGACCGATCGAGCCGCCGGCCTCGTGGGCGACGCGGCCGCTGGCGAGGAAGAAGGCGGCCTCCGGATAGGCGCCGGCGTGGCGGGCCGCCGTGTTGGCGGCGAGGGACAGGTGCTCTTCCATGGTCCGCGGGGCCTCGCCGCTGGCGGCGAAGGCCGAGATCGGGTCCATGTGGAACTTCAGCCGGGCGCGCGGCGAGCCCTTGGCGGCCACGGCGAGGGCGTTGGCGGCCTCGGGTCCGGCGAGACCGGCGTCCAGCGCCACGGCCGCCAGCTCCAGGGCCACGCCGTCGAGGGCCCGGGCAAGGGGTTCGCTGTCGGCCAGCACCGTCCCGGCGAGCACGATCGAGGCGGCGCCGCCTTCGAGGTCGGCCAGGATGGCGGCGTTGACCGCCGCGGCGTCGTCGCCCTCGACGAGGGTGCGCAGGTCCCAGGCGCGGCCGTCGGCGTGGGACGGCCGCGGGGCCGAAACCGGCGCGACGCCGGTGGCGGCGGCGTAGAGGGGTCGGATGGCCAGATGGTCGGCGTCGAGATGAACCAGGCTCTCGAGCGGGCGGCCCTTCAGCGCCTTCTCGGCGAGGGCCCGCCAGTCGGCGGGGGTGGGGGTCGGAAAGGTCATGGCGCTCATTTGCCCGCCCCGGCGGACGCGGTCCAGCGTCGATGCGGCCTCCGGCCTCCGCCGCGCGCACAAGCGTCACCGCTACGGTTGCGGATGAGACGCGCTCGCCTACATCGGTACGCAACCAGACAGGAGCATCCGATGGCCGACCTCTCCGCCTTCCCGATCACCCGCCGCTGGCCGGCGCAGCATCCCGACCGCCTGCAGCTCTACTCGCTGAACACGCCGAACGGAGTGAAGGTCTCGATCATGCTGGAGGAGACCGGCCTGCCCTACGAGCCGCACCTGGTCGACATCACCAAGGACGAGACCTGGGGTCCCGAATTCCTGTCGCTGAATCCGAACGGCAAGATCCCGGCCATCATCGACCCGGACGGTCCGGGCGGGAAGCCGCTGGCCCTGTTCGAGTCGGGGGCCATCCTGTTCTACCTGGCCGAAAAGACCGGCCGGTTCCTGTCGGCCGATCCGGCCCGGCGATACGAGACCCTGCAGTGGGTGATGTTCCAGATGGGCGGCATGGGGCCGATCTTCGGGCAGGTCGGCTATTTCCACAAATTCGCCGGCAAGGCGATCGAGGACAAACGGCCGCTGGAACGCTACGCGACGGAATCGAAGCGGGTTCTGGGCGTGCTCGACGGCCGGCTGGAGGGCCGGGAGTGGGTGATGGACGACTACTCCATCGCCGACATCTCGATGCTGGGCTGGGTGCGCAACCTGATCGGCTTCTACGAGGCGCGCGATCTGGTCGGGTTCGACGACCTGAAGAACGTCCCGGCCTGGCTGGAGCGGGGGCTGGCGCGCCCGGCGGTGCAGCGTGGGCTGGAGATTCCGAAGCGCGCTTGAGCGAGGCCGGCCGGTTTGGCGTACGAGCCCAATGTGATCGACATGGTCGGGCGTGTCCCGGCCACCATGGCAGTGGGTCAGTAGCCGATCACCGTCGGCAGGGCCTGCCAGACGATGGCCAGAGCCGCCACGCCCCCGCCGAGCAGGGCCAGCTGGTCGCCGAACCGGGCGGACGGGTCGCCCGCCCGGCGCAGGCCCCGCGCCGCGCCGCCGGCGATGGCCAGCGCCGCCAGCAGGCAGGCTCCGCTGAACGCCAGGCCGATCATGCGCCACAGCGGATCATCGGCGCGGCTGACCACGTCCGCGAGACTGGCGATGCCGTAGACGCCCATGAAATGGACGAACCAGACGATCAGCCCGCCCAGCATCCACGCCCAGCGCCGCATCGCTCAGCCTCCCGGGAACAGGCGCGGCAGCAGGGCGACGAAGGCCCCCTGCCCGGCTGAATAGACGAGGAAGACGGCGATCAGGTCCCAGGTCGAGGGGCGCGCCGCGACGGCGTGGCCGGCCAGCCAGCGCAGCACGGCGTAGAGGCCCATCAGGGCGGCGACGGCGGCGAAGAAGCCGTGCCATGACAGCAGGGCGTAGACGGTCGCGCCCTGGGCGCTGACCGAGGGGCGCAGGCCGCTCTCCAGCCAGGCCCGCAGGTCGACGCCCCAGGCGCCCACGACCAGGCCGGCGGCGAGCAGCATCATCAGGGTCGAGATCGCGCCGCTGCGCGGCCGGTCCATCCGCAGCACCCGGCAGGCGCCCCATGCGAGCCCGGCGGCGACGGCGTTGGCCGCCACGACCGCGGCCATGGACGCCAGCCCCGGCGACGGCAGCCAGGCCTCCGGGTTGCGGCTCCACAGGAAGACGTAGCTGAAGCCCATCAGGGCCGCGACCATGCCGCCGACCACAAGCGTGATGACCATGGCCCACCAGCCGTGGCTGGAGGGGCCGCTGGCGTAGGTCGGGACGGTGACGCCCGCCCCGATGTCCGCCGTCTCATCCGGCTGGGGCGCGTCGAGGAACCAGCACCACTGGATGATGCAGTAGACCGCCAGGACCCCGCTGATCACCGCCGGCCACCAGGCCTTCACTGTCAGAAGCATGAAGAAGCCGGCGGTGAAGATCGCCGCCCAGACATGCCAGGCGGAGGGCATGGGCATGCGCTGGAGGTACTGCGGCTCCGCGTTGAGGGTCGAGGTGACGATGGTCTCGCGCTCGCCGGTCGCCGACCGGGGCAGAAAGTAGCGGCCGGCGGCGACGTCGCGGGACAGGGAGGGGTCGTCCCACAGCGGATAGAGGCTCTTGATCACCGGGATCGAGCGCAGCGAATAGAGGCCGGTCGGAATCCATTCCAGACCGGGGCCGTCATGGACGTTGCCCGCATCGCGCTCGCCGAAGGGCCGGAAATTGCGGACCATGTCGATGATCCACAGCAGGACCGCCACGGCGAACAGGAAGGAGCCGAGCGTCGAGATCACGTTGGGGATCTCCCAGCCGCGGTCCGGCAGATAGGTGTAGACCCGCCGCGGCATGCCCATCAGCCCGGTCAGGTGCATGGGCAGGAAGGTCAGGTGCATGCCGGCGAACATCAGCCAGAACACCCATTTGCCGAGC
>JADGMZ010000159.1 GCA_015234495.1 Brevundimonas sp.
CGGCTGTTCCACATGGTCGTCCGCGGCCACGGCCCCAGGATCGTCCAGTCGGTGCCCAGCGACGTGCTCGTGGTGCGGGCCAGCCCGCCGTCAGACTAGGCGGTCGCCGTAGCGTCCGGGCCTGGCCTGCGTCAAAATCGGACGTATCTCTGGCCGTTCCAAAAAGAACATATTGGCAACCGGAACAAACCGTGCACATATCTGCGCTCACAGGGAGCGGGTCACGGTCACAGGGCCGAAGGCGGGCCTCTCCCCCACAGTACCGAATGGGAATCATGGCAAGGGAGAGCAAGACGGTGGCACAGGCGGCATTGAAATTGGTCGGCAAGGACGACGGCGACAAGCAACGGGCCCTGGAGGCGGCGATCGCCCAGATCGACCGGGCCTTCGGCAAGGGCTCGGTGATGAAGCTCGGCAAGAACGGCGTGACCGAAGCCATTCCTTCGGTCTCGACCGGTTCGCTGGGCCTCGACATGGCGCTCGGCATCGGCGGCCTGCCCCGCGGCCGGGTGATCGAGGTGTTCGGGCCGGAAAGCTCGGGCAAGACCACCCTGGCCCTGCACACCGTGGCCGAGATCCAGAAGGCCGGCGGCACCGCCGCCTTCGTCGACGCCGAACACGCGCTCGACCCCGGCTACGCCCAGAAGCTGGGCGTCAACCTCGACGACCTGCTGGTGTCCCAGCCCGACACCGGCGAGCAGGCGCTCGAGATCGTCGACACCCTGGTGCGTTCGGGCGCGGTGGACATCGTGGTGGTCGACTCCGTCGCCGCCCTGACCCCGCGGGCCGAGATCGAGGGCGAGATGGGCGACAGCCTGCCCGGCCTGCAGGCCCGGCTGATGAGCCAGGCGCTGCGCAAGCTGACCGGCTCGATCAACAAGTCGCAGTGCATCGTGCTGTTCATCAACCAGATCCGTCACAAGATCGGCGTCATGTACGGCTCGCCCGAGACCACGACCGGCGGCAATGCGCTGAAGTTCTACGCCTCGGTCCGTCTCGACATCCGCCGCACCGGCGCGATCAAGGACCGCGACGAGGTGGTCGGCAACACCACCCGGGTGAAGGTGGTCAAGAACAAGGTCGCCCCGCCGTTCCGCGAGGTCATCTTCGACATCATGTACGGCGAGGGCATTTCCAAGCTGGGCGAGATCATCGACCTCGGCGTCAAGGCCGGCATCGTCGAGAAGTCGGGCAGCTGGTTCTCCTACGACAGCCAGCGCATCGGCCAGGGCCGCGAGAACGTGCGCAACTTCCTCAAGGCCAACCCCGACGTCGCCGACTCCATCGAGAAGGCGGTCCGGGCCTCGACCAACAAGATCGCCGAGGAACTGCTGGGCCACCCCGAGCCTGACGAGGGCCAGGACCTTGAGGGCTGACGTCAGGCCCGACTGACGAAAGTGCACGATGTGCACTCGAAAAATTGTCGCGCACTTCTCCGGCCGGGTCCGCCGACCCGCCACCGACCCCGCCGGGCCGGGCCGGACGGAGCGGCCGCTCGACCCCCACCCGGGTCGGGCGGCCTTTTTTCGTTGGACGGGGAGCCTTCCTCCAGGTCCGCCGTTGTCGGCTTCGTCACACCGGAGCCCGCCATGGCCGACCCCCAGGTCCAGACCCTCAGCCAGTTCACCCTGTCCGAAACCCCCGACGGCTACCTGATCGAGGTCGAGGGCGACGGCGGCGCCTCGATCGCGGTCGAGGCCTCCCCCGAGCAGCTCGACGCCATCATCAGCGCCCTCGACGATGTCCTCTCCGACGACGAGGCCGCCGCCGACGAGGTCGACGAGGACGAGGAGGAACCGGACGACGACTTCACCGACGACGTCGCCATCGACGACGAGAGCTGAGCCGTCTGGCCAGACCGCCGTCCCCGCACTAGCCTTCCCCACGTCAGGGAGGCAGCCGATGAACACGACATCACCGGGCGGCATGGCCCGCATCGCGCTGCTCGCAGCCCTGGCCGCCGGAACCCTCGACATCGGCGCGGCCATCCTGACCAATCTTCAGGTACCCGCCCGGGTGGTGCTGCAGTCGGTCGCCGGCGGCTGGCTGGGCGCCGCCGCCTATCAGGGCGGCTGGCCGACGGCCTGGCTGGGTCTGGCCTCCCACTACGCCATCATGCTGGGCGTCGCCGTCGTCTATGTGGTCGCCGCCGCCCGCGCCCCGATCCTGCGCCGGCGATGGCTCGTCGCCGGGGTCGGATATGGCTTGGCGGTCTGGCTGGCCATGACCTTCGTGGTCGTGCCGCTGTCCGCCTCGACCCTGTCCGGTCCCGACAGCCTGCAGGCCGCGATCAAGCCGGTCGTGATCCACATCCTCTGCGTCGGCCTGCCGATCGCCTGGATCGTCAGCCGCATGGCCGGACGTCCCGTCGCCTGACCGGCGTCATCACGGGCGGGTGATGCTTTCGGACGGAAACCCCTATAAGAGGCGCCTTCCTTTTCGCCTCCCCAGAACGTCCCCCATGGCCAGCCTGAACCAGATCCGCTCGACCTTCCTCGACTATTTCGCGGCCGACGGCCACGAGAAGGTCCAGTCGGCCCCGCTGGTCCCGCAGAACGACCCCACCCTGCTGTTCGTCAACGCCGGCATGGTGCCGTTCAAGAACGTCTTCACCGGGCAGGAGACCCGCGCGACCAAGCGCGCCACCAGCGCCCAGAAATGCGTTCGCGCCGGGGGCAAGCACAATGACCTCGACAACGTCGGCTACACCGCTCGCCACCACACCTTCTTCGAGATGCTGGGGAATTTCTCCTTCGGCGACTACTTCAAGGAACACGCCATCGAGATGGCGTGGAACCTCGTCACCCGGGAATTCGGCATCCCCGCCGACCGGCTGATGGCCACCGTCTACATCGACGACGACGAGGCCTTCGACCTGTGGAAGAAGATTGCGGGGCTGCCCGAATCCCGGATCACCCGCATCGCCGGATCCGACAATTTCTGGTCGATGGGCGACACCGGTCCGTGCGGCCCGTGCACCGAGATCTTTTACGACCACGGCGACCACATCTGGGGCGGCCCTCCGGGCACGCCGGAGGAAGACGGCGACCGCTGGGTCGAGATCTGGAACCTGGTGTTCATGCAGTACGATCAGCAGGCGGACGGCTCCCGCTCGCTGCTCCCCCGGCCGTCGATCGACACCGGCGCCGGTCTGGAGCGGGTGGCCGCCGTGTTGCAGGGCGTGCATTCCAACTATGAGACCGACCTGTTCCGCACCCTGATCGCGGCTTCGGAGCACCAGACCAACACCGCCGCCGAGGGCGACCGAGCGCCCAGCCACCGGGTCATCGCCGATCATCTGCGCAGCTCGTCCTTCCTCATCGCCGACGGCGTCACCCCCTCGAACGAGGGCCGCGGCTATGTACTGCGCCGGATCATGCGGCGCGCCATGCGCCACGCCCACCTGCTGGGCGCCGCCGACCCCCTGATGCACCGGCTGGTGCCGACCCTGGTCCAGGAGATGGGCGACGCCTATCCCGAGCTGCGCCGCGCCCAGGCCTTCATCGAGGACACGCTGAAGCAGGAAGAGATCCGCTTCCGCACCACCCTCGGCCGCGGCATGGGCCTGCTCGAAGACGCGGCCAGGGACCTCGGCGAGGGCGGCGTGCTGCCGGGCCAGACCGCCTTCACCCTCTACGACACCTACGGCTTCCCGCTGGACCTGACCCAGGACGAGGCCCGCCGCCGCGGTTTCACCGTCGACGTCGAGGGCTTCGACGCGGCCATGGCCGAGCAGAAGGCCCGCTCGCGCGAGCACTGGACCGGATCCGGCCAGACCGCCTCGGCCGGCGAATGGCTGGCCCTGCGCGACCGCCTCGGTCCGACCGCGTTCACCGGCTACGATGCCGTCGAGGGTTCGGGCGAGGTGCTGGCGATCGTCTCTGGCGGCCAGTCCGTCGACGAACTCGGCGCCGGCGAGACCGCCGAGGTGCTGTTCGACCAGACCCCCTTCTACGGCGAGGGCGGCGGCCAGGCCGGCGACCGCGGCGAGATCGAATGGACTGACGCCACCGGCCAGCAAGGCTCCGGCGTGGTGCTGGACGTGCAAAAGCACGCCGGCGACCTGTTCGCCCATCGCATCGAGATCAGCTCGGGCGCCCTCGCCATCGGCGCCCGCGTGCAGCTGCGCGTCGCCGCCGAGGCGCGCCTGACCACCCGCGCCAACCACTCGGCCGCCCACCTGCTGCACAAGGCGCTTTCCAACGTGCTGGGCGGCCACGTGGCGCAGAAGGGCCAGATGGTCGACGCCGAGCGCCTGCGCTTCGACTTCAGCCACAACGCCCCGGTCACCGAGGATGAGCTGGCCCGGATGGAGGACGAGGTGAACGCCGTCATCCGTCAGAACCTGCCGGCCGAGACGAAGATGATGGCCCCGCAGGCCGCCATCGACGCCGGCGCCGTGGCCCTGTTCGTC
>JADGMZ010000160.1 GCA_015234495.1 Brevundimonas sp.
CCGCGAAGCCGGCCGCCGCCAAGGCCGCGCCGAAAGCGGCCGCCAAGGCGCCCGTCCGCGCCGCCGCGGCCAAGCCCGCCGCCGTGAAGAAGCCCGCCGCAGCCAAGGCGCCGGCCGCCAGGGCTGCGCCCAAGGCCGCCGCCCGGCCCGCGGCCAAGGCTGCGCCGAAGGCGGCCGCCAAGCCCGTCGCCGCGAAGAAGCCGGCCGTCCGGTCCTCAGCCCCGAAGGCCGCTCCGAAGGCCGCGGCTCCGAAGGCGGCTCCGGCCGCCCGGCCCGCCGCGCCGGCTGCGAAGCCCGCGCCCGCCGCCGCCCCGACCGCGGCCGCGACTCCCGCCGCCAGGCCGGCGGAGAGCAAGGGCTTCCTGACCGGCCTGCTGGACAAGATCTTCGGCAAGCGCTGAGCCCGTCCTGAAACGACGAAGCGCCGGAGGAGCGATCCTCCGGCGCTTTTTTTGCGTGCGCTCTGTGGGGAGCGGATCAGGCTTCCGGCAGGTCTTCCGCGAGAATGGCCATCTCGAACATGAAGCTGCCGGCCTCGTCCTCGTCCTCGAAGACGACGCCGATGAATTCGTCGCCGACATAGACCTCGGCCGAATCGCTGGGCTTGCCGCGCGGCTTCAGGATGATGCCGCCCGTGTTGAAGGTGCGCTTCAGGTGCGTCTCGACGCGCTTCATGTCGGCGGTGTTCATGGATCGGCCTCAGGTCAAACTCGAGGGCGGACCCTAGAGAAGCCGGACCGGCGATGGAAGGCCCCGCGCGCGCCGCTCAGATGACGAAGTCGTAGACGACGTCGGCGAGGGTGTGGTCCATGGTCCGGGCCGGGGTCTCGCCGGTCGGGCAGTTGACCAGCCGGGCCGGGACGCCGGCGACGGTGCAGCCGGCCGGCACCGGCTTGAGCACCACCGAGCCGGAGGCGACCTTGGCGTAGTCGCCGACGGTGATGTTTCCCAGCACCTTGGCCCCGGCCCCGAGCAGCACGCCCTTGCCGATCTTGGGGTGGCGGTCGCCGCGCTGGGCCCCGGTGCCGCCGAGGGTGACGGCGTGCAGCATCGACACCTCGTCGCCGACCACGGCGGTCTCGCCGATGACGATGCCGGTGCCGTGGTCGAGGAACAGGCCGGCGCCGAGCCGGGCGGCCGGGTGGATGTCGACCTGGAACAGTTCGGACATGCGGCTCTGGAAATGGAAGGCCAGGGCGTCGCGGCCCTGGTTCCACAGCCAGTGGGCGACGCGGTGACCCTGCAGGGCCTGGAAGCCCTTGAAGTAGAGGAAGGGCTGCAGCAGCGAGCGGATGGCGGGGTCGCGCTCGGCCACGGCGCGCAGGTCGGCCTCGGCGGCGGCGACGATGGAGGGGTCGGCCTCGAAGGCGTCGCGGCAGATCTCGCGCACCGACATGGCGCCCAGTTCGGCGTCGCCCAGCTTGCGGGCGATCTGGAAGCCGAGGGCGGCGGCGAGGTCGCCGTGCGACAGGATCACCGCATTCATCTGCGAGGCCAGATGCGGCTCGGCGCGGGCCGTCTGCTCGGCCGCGGCGCGCAGGCGGCTCCAGGTGTCCGGGCGCCCGGCGACGACTTCGAGTTTCGGCATCCGGCTCTCCTTTCCGGTCATCATACGCTCGCCAGCATGGCCTTCGCCAGTTCGGGCGGCAGTTCGCCCTCGCGGGCCATATGGTAGGCGCGCAGCGTGGTCGCCACGGTGAACATGTCGCGGATCGAGCCGCGGCCGATCTCGCGCAACAGGTCGCCGAAGGGGACGCGGGCGACGCGGATCACCTCGGTGGGATCGGGGGCCGTCGGCGCCGGGGACAGGTCCCAGGCGATCCAGGCCACGGCCCGCTCGTCGGTGATGGAGTTGGACATCTCGGCCTTCAGCGCCTCGCGCCATGAGCCCGCCCGCAGGCCGGCCTCCTCGGCCAGTTCGCGACGGGCGCCCTCGATGGGGTCCTCGTCGAAGGGCGCGCCGCCCTCGGGCATCTCCCACGACCAGTTCATCAGGGCGAAGCGCTGCTGGCCGACGAGGGTGACGGCGCCGTCGGGGTGCACGGGAAGGACGCCGACCGACAGGTTGCGCGGCCGCATGACCACATAGTCGCACTCCAGCCCCGTGGGCGCGACGGCCGGGTGGCGGGTGAGCCGCATCCACGGGTTCTCGAAAATCTCCGTCCCGCCGTCCTTGCGCCACGGCGGCGGACGGTCGGCGGGGTCGTCCCAGGCGGGGATCGGTCGGTCGGCGTCGAAGGCGTCGCGGGAGTCGCTCATGCGCCGCATATGGCGGAAAGGCGTGCGGACGACTAGCTAGACGGCATGTCCGACGCCGATCTGGGCCGCGCCCTCCCCCTCCCCACGCCCTCGAGCGAGCTGCAGGCCCGGCTGGCCGTGCGCCGCTCGGCCCCCGCACAGGCGCTGGCCGCCCCGGGCCCCACGCCCGCCGAGATGGCGCAGATCCTGCGGCTGGGGGCGCGATCGCCGGACCACGGCAAGCTGTTCCCGTGGCGCTTCGTGGTCCTGGGGCCGGAGAGCCGGGCCGCCCTGGCCGGGGCGCTGCGCCCGCTGTCCGTGCGCCAGGCCGACCCGGGCAAGGCGGAAAAGGTGCTGGCCAAGCTGACGGCCGCGCCGGTCAGCGTGCTGGTGGTGTCGACCCCGGTCGAGGGCCACAAGGTGCCCGTGTGGGAGCAGCAGCTGTCGGCGGGGGCGGTGTGCATGAACCTGGAGCACGCCGCCGACGCGTTCGGCTATTCCGCCAGCTGGATCACGGACTGGTACAGCTATGACCCACAGGCGCTTGAATTGCTTGGCGTAGAACCGGGCGAACAGGTGGCCGGCTTCATCCATATGGGGACCCTGGCCGAGGGGCCGCTGGAGCGGCCGCGGCCGGACCTGGCGGCGAAGGCGGTCTACCGCAGCTGAGCCAGCGCCGCCGCTGCGGCGAGGACGACCATGGCGGCCTGGGCGAGGGTCACTGCGACCAGGGCGGCGAGCAGCAGGCCTTCGGTGCGGTCGCGGGCGAAGCGCATGGGCGCAGCCTGCGGGGATTCGCGCGCGCTGACGATCAGCGATCGGCGACGCCGGCGAGGTAGCGGCGATGCAGCAGCGGCTTGCCGAGCCAGTAGCAGATCTCGGCGGGGCGTTCGATGTCCCAGACGGCGAGGTCGGCGGCCTTGCCGGACTCCAGGGTTCCGGTCTGGTCCTGCAGGCCCAGCGCCCGGGCGGCGTGACGGGTGGCGCCGGCCAGCGCCTCTTCCGGGGTCAGGCGGAACTGGACGCAGGCGAGGTTGAGGGCGGCGGTCATCGAGGCGACGGGCGAGGTGCCGGGGTTGCAGTCGGTGGCCACGGCCATGGCCACGCCGTGGCGGCGCAGCAGGTCGATGGGCGGCGGGGTGGTCTCGCGCAGCATCAGGAAGGCGCCGGGCAGGAGGACGGCGACGACGCCAGCTTCGGCCATCGCACGGACGCCCGGTTCGGTGGTGTGTTCGATGTGGTCGGCGGACAGGGCGCTGTATTTGGCCGCCAGGGCGGCGCCGCCCCCGTCAGAGAGCTGGTCGGCGTGGAGCTTGACCGGGAGGCCGAGGGCGCGGGCCCGGTCGAACAGGCGGGCGACCTCGTCGGTGGAGAAGGCGATCGGCTCGCAGTAGGCGTCGACGGCGTCAACGAGGCCCTCGGCGTGGGCGGCGGGGAGGATTTCATCCACAGCCTTGTCCACATAACGGCCGCGGTCGGCGCGGTGTTCGGGCGGGACGGCGTGGAGGCCGAGATAGCTGGTGCGGACCCGGACGCCGGCCTCGCGGCCGAGGCGGCGGGCGACGCGCATCATCTTCAGCTCGCTTTCGGCGTCGAGGCCGTAGCCGGACTTGATCTCGGCGGTGGTGACGCCGGTGGCCTTGAGCCCGGCGAGGCGGGTCAGGGCGAAGGCGTACAGGTCATCCTCCGAGGCGGCGCGGGTGGCGGCGACGGACGAGACGATGCCGCCGCCGGCGCGGGCGATGTCCTCATAGGTGGCGCCGCCGAGCCGCTGTTCGAACTCGCCGGAGCGGTCGCCGCCGAAGACGAGATGGGTGTGGCAGTCGATCAGGCCGGGGGTGACCCAGCGGCCGTCGAGGCGGTGGGTTTCCACAGGCTTGTGCACAGGCAGGTCGGCGCGGGGGCCGGCCCAGACGATGCGGCCATCGGCGATCAGCAGGGCCCCGTCGTCGATGGCGCCGTAGGGCTGGCCGCCCTCGGCCATGGTGGCGAGGCGGCAGTCGGTGATGAGGAGGTCGGCCCTCATCTCTGTTCGAACCCCGCCAACAGTTCGCAGAACCAGCGGCCGGCGGTCAGGGAGCCGAGGTCGCCGAGCTCAAGGGAGGGGTCGTATTCGGTCAGGTCGACCGCTTTCACTTTCGGGTGGGCGCCGATCACGCGCGTGCCCTCGAAG
>JADGMZ010000161.1 GCA_015234495.1 Brevundimonas sp.
CGCACTTGCCGCTTAGCCGCCCCCGGCCCGTCAGCCCGCAGCTGTGCGGCCCCTGTCCTAACGATCGGAGCGGCCAAGGACCCGATTCGACGATCTGGTGCACGGGAATAATGACGGGCAGTTCGGGGCTCATGTAAGTTTGTCTCATGTCCAAATCTCCCTCACCCACCCGCAAGGCCGCCAAGCCGGCCACCAGTACTAAAGCCGCCAAAGTCCTGGCCAACCCGCCGCTCGAAGCCCAGCTCGAGAGCCGGCTGGACCAAGCCCTGAGCGTCGCCTTTCCCCACCTCGACCGGTCCAAAATCCGCGTCCAGACCGTCCTCAAGTTTCGCCTCGGGCGAGACAGCACGTCTTTCGATGGGGCGAAATCCTGGGTCGCCGAAGGACGCGCGGACCTGCTGATCTTTCATGACGAGCGGCCGCTGGCCGTGATCGAGGTCAAGCGGTCTACGGTGAAGCTGACGCCCGTAGACGCCCAGCAGGCCCAAGGCTACGCCAACCAGTTCTCGCCCCGCCCTCCGGTGATGATCGTCACCAACGGCCACGAGACCCACCTGTATAATAGCGCGACGGGACAGCCCTGGACGCCCGAGACCGACGGCGAGAGGGCGGTCTCGAAACTGCTGGAGAATGCCGCGAAGGTCGCGGAAGCCGACATGAAATGGGCGATCGACGTGTTGATCGGTCCCGGCGCCGACGTCTGGCCTACGGTGATTCGGGCTCGAACCCGGGATCTGATCGCCCGACGGACCGCACAGGCAGGCCAAGGCGGCAAACCCTATGTCGACGGCTTGCTGATCCCCCGCGAGGCCACACAGTCAATCCTCACAAATCTGCGGGCCGGCAAGAGGGTCGTTCTCGTGGACGGCCCGCCTCTCGCCGGCAAATCCAATGTTTTGCGCGAACTGGCCGAGACGACCGAGACCGGCGAGGACTTCGCCGTCCTCCTGATGCGCGGCGCCACCGGCCTGTTTCAGGGGATCGCCAACATCCTGTCCCCCGCCTTGGAGTGGGAAGTCACGCCCCAGAACGTCCGCCAATGGTTGCGGCGCCTGGCCTTGTTCGACCGGGGCCCGGTCCTGGTTCTAGCCATTGATGGTCTGGAGCCGGACAGCCCGATGGCGAGGGATCTTGAGGAGCTGGCCGAGTTCGCCCTTGGCGACCGGGTCAGGGTCGTGGCCGCCACCGATGACACGAGCCGTTTCACCAAAGGCGGCAACAAACGGAACTCAACGGCGATCGGCGACCTGACGCCGGCCTCGGTCACCGTCGGGATGCTCTCGGCCGCCGAGTTCGCGGCGGCGGAACGGGTCCTTGGTGACCTGGCCATCCACTTCCTTCCGGGCGCCGCCCATGCCGCGGACTACCGGGCGCCGTGGGTGCTGCGCGCCCTCTATGACCGCCTGGTTGTTCTGCCGAACTACGATCCGGCGACGGGGTATTTCATGATCCCGGGCATCCTGGGCGTCGCCGCGGTCGATGAAGCCCGTCGCGCCTTCAAGGACCAGTCGGAGGTTCAGCGGGCCTACGGCCTCCTGGCCCGTGACGATCTGGACGATGTCGGGGGCGGCCCGATGGGCCTCGCCCTGGCCCGGTCCTACAGCTTCGTGATCCGAAGGGACGCCCTGAGCCCGGAGAGCCAAAGTCACCTGGAGACCCTGGTCGCCGACGGATGGGTCAGTCTGTACCGAAACGCCGAAGGCGATGACCTGGTAGTCCCGACAACACCAGAATTGTTCATCAGCGAGATGGCGCTGGAACTGAGCCGGCGCCTCGAGACCAAGGCCGCCGACGATCCGGTGGCGGCGGCCTATTGGCTTGCCAAAGAGCTGGAAGGCTCCTGCTTCGCCGATGTCGTCGGCGCCCAGGCGATCCGGGATCTGATGACGCGGACCGGTGGAGGGGATTGGCGCCTCATCGAGACGCTGCTGGCCATGGAGCCCGAGCTTGAGGTCATAACAGACGGCCTCGTCGCCATGTCGCTTGGCGACGGGCCGATGATCAATGTTAGGTTCGAAGGCAATCAGGCCTGGTTGACCGACAAGACCGGCACAGTGCGCGGTCCCAGCCTTCCGGTCGAAGAACCGCAACGCGTCTACGGGGTCATGGCCCCGTGGATGATCCTGTCACAGCTGAGTGCGTTGCCGATGGCGATGGGCGACCCCGACAATCGCGCCGACGCGGAAATCCTGCTTCAGATCGGGATGGCTCCGATCCCCCTGCTCCGCGCCACGAAGGACGCCGCCGGACACCTCATGCACGATCTCGGCGACCTCGGCGAGGTGCTGTGCCAGGACCAAGGCGTCATCGAACCCGCCACGGCCTCGATGGCGCAGCTGCTGGGCTCGCGGTGGGTCCACGTCGACGATTGGATTACAGTCGCGATCAAGAGCGGTTCAGTCCCCCTGCTGCATCGGGTCTATCTTGCCCTGCTGTCTGTGCGCGCATCGGTGCAACGCCGGTCGAAGTGGGCCGACACCACCTTGAACACACGCGTTCGACCTGCGCTGGACGCCTGTCTCAAGTCAGGCCTCGCCACACAGGTGTCAGAAAAACCCGCCGCCTGAAGCTGGTCCAAGGCGTTCACCCGCGAGGAACTGACTTCACCGCCTGCCGAAGCGCGCAATCTCCTGAAACCGCCAGCCCCTGAAGGCCGGCGGTTTTGGGCGTCAATCGATCAGCGGGATCGGCGCGTGATCACCGCGTCCCCTGCGGCCCTCGGGGCCGCAGTCCGGACAGTCCGGGTCCGAGCGGGGTTCGACCAGCCGGACGCGCCGATCCAGCGGGCGGGCCTGGATCGTGCCCTGGAAGGCGTCCGGGGCGGTGAGGCCGGTCATATAGAAGAGGAAGTCGTTGGCGGCCTGTGAGGCGCTCAGGGCGTTGAGGGTGATGACGCTGGGTGCCGAGGCGTCGTCGCCATCGACGTAGCGTTGAGCCACCAGCATCGACCTGGGCACGCTCTCCTCCCGCAGGCGGGTCGGACTGACCGCCTGATTGCAGAGCAGGCAGCCGCCCGCGGGGGTGACCAGCCGCGCCGCGGTGTGAACATTGACGATCGCGCCGCTCACGGGGTCCGGCTGGATGCGCGTGCCGAGCTGAACGCCCGGAATCAGGAACTGGTGGACCAGGGCGTTGAACAGGCGCCGGGCGCGATGGCCGTCGGCGGCCATGAAGATGTAGTCGCATGTCTTGAGGTCCTCGACGACCGCGCGCTCCTCCATGGACGAGAAATGCCGCTCGATGTGCGCCTTGCCGTTGGCGCGCCGGATCACCCGGGCCGCCAGATCGATCTTGCGAGTGGCCAAGGCCGCGCCGAGCCGGCGGATCCATTGCGGACGGCCGTCGGCGACCATCCAGGTCATGGCGTCCCAGTCGGTGGCGTCGACCAAGCGCGGCAGGTTGCTGGGCTGGACGCGGTCGGGATCGACGAGGACGAAAGAGCCGACGCCCAGCCGACCGAGCAGTTCGGCGAGGAGCGATCCCACGCCGCCGAGGCCGACGATGGCGACCCGGCTCCCGGCCAGGATGGTCTGGCCGTTCGCGCCGAAAAGCCGGACCTGGCGATCGTATCGCGCGCCCGCCATCGTCCGGCGGCGGTCCGCTGCGGGCGTGAGGACGCGGCGGCGGGGGCCCACGACCACCATCTGGTCGACCTTCAGGCGGGCACCGTCCGGAAACCAGATGTCGCCGGCGACCGCGTCGCGGGCGAAGACGAGGGAGCCGACCGGCAGACCCTCGACGAGGTCGAGGAGGGCCGGGAAGCCGCGTTCGTGCGACTCCAGGTCAACTGCGGAGAAAGCGACCGACTCGCGGCCGCCGTGGTTGTGGACGGCCAGATAGACGAGCTTCTCGTCGCGGCACCGGCGGGCCTGCCCGGCGACGAAGCGGGCCAGCATCATCCGGTAGCCGCGGTTGCCCGGCACCCAGTCCTCGCCCTCCTTGGCCAACACCAGCGTCCGCGCCGTCAGCACGGGACCGTCGGGCGTCTCGAGAAGCCCGGCCTGGATGACGGCGCCGTGCTCGTCACCGTCGCCGGGGAAGAGGTGCGCCGTCAGGTCGTCGAACATCGGCTGCGCTATGCGCAGTTCGCAGTTACGGGTCATCGTAGGGACATCCACTTCAGAACGGCGAGGAGCTTGAGCAGCGGGGTTTCCTGCACCCAGCAGGCGGTGTTGCGCTGGCGGCGCGAGACCATGACGGCGGGCCGAACGGGGACGCCCACTGCCCCGCCCGCCGGGTAGCTGTTGCCGGCATGTATCGGGGGCGTGAGCGCCCGGCCGTCGGCGAGCGACAGGTCGTGGCGGAAGAAGAACGGATACGTGTCGTCCTCGGGACAGGCGCTGGACAGGAAGAAGCCGACCCAGCTGGTCGCCTGCGCGAACGGCGGCCCGAGGGGCACGTCTTCGA
>JADGMZ010000162.1 GCA_015234495.1 Brevundimonas sp.
CCGCCGCCACCGATCTGCGCGGCCGCGTCGACGAACTCCGCCGACAACTGGAGGCGGCCGGCTTTGAACTCGCCGACGACGCTTTCGAGTTCGCCGAGCGCGACAGCGGCTCGAGCGCCTTCGACCGCGGCCAGGACGCCCGCCATGGCCAGAGCCGCGCCTTCGCGGCCGCCGCGCGCCTGAACGACGAAGTGGACCTGGCCCAACCGCCGCAGTGGCTGGCGTCCCCCCTCTCGCCCACGGGCGTGGACATGAAGGTCTGACCGATGGTTGACGCCGTCACCACCACCAACAATGCGACGAACCGGATCAACGCCGGCACGACCATGCTGGCCTCGAATTTCGAGACCTTCCTGGCGTTGCTGACTTCGCAGCTGAAGAACCAGGACCCGCTGTCGCCGGTCGACTCCAACCAGTTCA
This sequence comes from Brevundimonas sp., assembly GCA_015234495.1. Taxonomy (GTDB): domain Bacteria; phylum Pseudomonadota; class Alphaproteobacteria; order Caulobacterales; family Caulobacteraceae; genus Brevundimonas. Next base: position 421 of record JADGMZ010000162.1, read on the forward strand.
CCGCCCAGCTGACCCAGATGGCCGGGGTCGAGCAGCAGTTGCTGACCAACGAACTGCTCAAGAGCCTGGTCGCGGCCCAGGGCGGCGGCGGCCTGGCCGGCGCGGCCAACTACATCGGCAGGGACGCCACCGCCGCCTGGTCGGCCACCAAGTTCACCGACGGCGAGGCCGGATGGAGCTACGAAGTCGCCGCCAACGCGGCCTCGGTGAGGCTGGAGGTCCTGGACGGCTCCGGCAATGTGGTGTGGTCGGGCGATGCCCCTGACAAGACCACCGGCGTTCACGACTTCTCCTGGGACGGCGAGGCCACCACCGGCAACGACGGTCAGGAAGGGCAGGTCTATTCGCTGAAGGTCGTCGCCAAGGACGCCGCCGGCGGCGCCATCGACGCCCAGGTCCTGACCCGCGGCCGCATCACCGGCGTCGAGATGTACGACGGCGAAACCTACCTGACCGTCGGCAACTCCATCGTGCCGCTGTCCAGCGTCATCGCCCTGGAAGAGGCCCGCACCGCCCAGACCCCGCCACCCGCCGATGAAGACGAAGGCCTGCTGGCCTCGCTCGCATCGACGTTCAACCCCTTGAAACTGCTTTCCTGAGGAGCCCCGCGCCATGAGTATCAACAGCGCACTTCTGGCCGGCGTGTCCGGCCTGACCGCCAACTCCGCCGCCCTGGCCGCGATTTCGCAGAACATCGCGAACGTCAACACCGTCGGCTACAAGCGCTCGTCCGCCGAGTTCCAGACCGTGGTCAACGCCCAGAGCGCGGGCGCGGGCTATTCGGCCGGCGGCGTGCTCGCCGGCGCCCGCCACTACACCAGCCAGAACGGCCAGCTTCAGCGGACCACCTCGTCCACCGACCTGGGCATCTCCGGCCAGGGCTTCTTCGTGGTCACCGAGAAGTCCGAGAACCTGTCCCCCGCCGACGCGCGCCTGTTCACCCGGGCCGGCGCCTTCCGGGTCGACAACCTCGGCTATCTGAAGAACACCGCCGGTCTCTACCTCCAGGGCTGGCCGGTCGACGCCAACGGCGACATCCCGACCGATCCGTCGGACCTCAACCGGCTGCGCACCATCAACGTCGGCTCGGTCGGCGGCGCGGCCGAGCCGACCACCCGCGTTCAGCTGAACGCCAACCTGCGCTCCAGCCAGGAAGCCTCGGCCGAAGCCATCGCGCGCGCGGCCCGCGACGCCGATCCGCTCGATCCCGCCGGCGCCAATGCCTATGACGTGATGACCAACTCCATGGCCATGTGGGATCCGGAATCCGGCAACGGCGTGAAGCCGGACTTCGAGGTCACCATTCCGGTCTCCGACTCCAAGGGCGGCCAACGCACCCTGGCGGTGTCCTTCCTGAAGAGCACTATCCCGAACCAGTGGTACGCCGAGGTGCGCGCCATCCCGGCCGATGACGTCAACACCAGCGCCACCCTGGGCGTCGACGGCGTGCTCAAGTCCGGCCTCGTCGCCTTCACCCAGGACGGCCGGCTGGACACGGACGCCATGGCCGCCATGCCGGCGGGCGTGGCCCTGTTCGACGATCCCTCGGCGGCTTCGCTGACGTTCCGCGCCTCGGACACCAATCCGGCGGCGCTGGGGGCCGGCGAGTTCATGTGGGGCGAGCAACTGGGCATCGACGACCAGACCATCACCTTCGACCTCACCGCCGCCGCGGGCGGCCTGTCCCAGTACGACAGCGCCTCGGTGGTCCAGGCCACGCTGACCAACGGCACCGCCTTCGGCAACCTGTCGGAGGTCAAGATCGACGAGAAGGGCTTCGTCACCGCCATCTTCGACAACGGCGTGACCCGTCAGATCGCCCAGGTCGCCCTGGCCACCTTCCCCAGCGCCGACGCCCTGTACGAGGTGTCCGGCAACGCCTTCCGCGTCAGCCAGGGGTCCGGGACGTTCAACCTCAAGGCCGCGGGATCCGGCGGCGCCGGCCTGATCGGGGCCTCCCAGCTGGAGGCCTCCACCGTCGATCTTTCGGCCGAGTTCACCGGCCTAATCACCACCCAGCGCGCCTATTCCGCCTCTTCGAAGATCATCACCACCGCTGATGAGATGCTGGCCGAACTCATCAGCATCAAACGCTGATCTCCGAGTAAGGGGTCGTAAACTTCAATGAAGTCTTTGTTGAATATTGAGGGGGGTGCCGGAGGCCATTTTAGGTTTTCCTTCACCACGACGCTTAAACGGCCCTTAGCCGCCGACCGCTACGGTTGAACCTTGGTGATGGTGGTCAATGAGGCATAAGCCCATGTTGCAAGAGCGACGCCTTAACAATCAAGGCGAACAGTACGTGGTCGGCCCGACGGGCACGCCCCTGACCCTGCACGATCTTCCGCCGGCCAATACGGACCGCTGGGTGATCCGCCGCAAGGCCGAGGTCGTGGCCGCGGTGCGCGGCGGGCTGATCAGCCTGGACGACGCCCTGGCGCGGTATCGCCTGACCGCCGAGGAGTTCCTCGCCTGGCAGAAGGCGATCGACAAATGGGGCATGCAGGGCCTGCGCACGACGCGCATCCAGCACTACGGCCGCGGCAGCTAGAAACAATTCCCCGAAGATACAGCGGCCGCTCCCGGCGACGGGGGCGGCCGTTGTCGTTTGCGCCTGATTTTCGGGCGGCCTCGAAATCGCGCGCCTTTCGCACTAGATAGCGCGCCATGACGCTCGCCGAGGACATCTGCCCGGTTCCGACCATCGCGCCCGCCGACACCGAGGCGGCGATCGCGGCCGCGCGCGCGGCCGTCGGCCTGCCGGTCGGCAGCCGCGTCGTCGCCGCCATGTCCGGCGGGGTGGACTCCACCGTGGTCGCCGCCCTGCTGCACAAGGCCGGTTACGACGTCGTCGGCGTGACGCTGCAGCTCTACGACCACGGCCAGGCGCTGAAGAAGAAGGGCGCCTGCTGCGCCGGCCAGGACATCCACGACGCCCGGCTGGCCGCCGAGACCCTGGGCATCCCGCACTACGTCCTCGACTATGAAAGCCGCTTCAAGGACGCGGTGATCGACCAGTTCGCCGACAGCTACCTGCGCGGCGAGACGCCGGTGCCGTGCATCCGCTGCAACCAGACCGTCAAGTTCCGCGACCTGCTCGACGTCGCCCGCGACCTCGGGGCCGAGGCCATGGCCACCGGCCACTACGTCCGCCGCGCCGTGATGCCGGACGGCGCGGTGCAGATGCGCAAGGCGGTCGACCATTCGCGCGACCAATCCTACTTCCTGTTCGCCACCACGGCCGAGCAACTCGGCTACCTGCGCTTCCCGCTGGCCGACCTTGAGAAGCCGCAGGTGCGCGGCGTGGCGCTGGAGCTCGGCCTGCGCATCGCCGCCAAGCCGGACAGCCAGGACATCTGCTTCGTCCCCAACGGCGACTACCGCACCCTGATCGACAAGCTGCGGCCGCAGGGCCGCGAGGCCGGCGAGATCGTGCACATGGACGGCCGGGTGCTGGGCCAGCACGGCGGAATCACCGACTACACCATCGGCCAGCGACGCGGACTGAACGTCGCCGTGGGCGAGCCCCTGTTCGTGACGAAGCTGGATCCGGCCAGGCGCCACGTCATCGTCGGCCCGCGCGAGGCGCTGCTGACGGCGTCGCTGACGCTGGAGGAAACCAACTGGCTGGGCGACCAGGCCGACATCGAGGCCGCCGCCGCCGTGGGCGCGCCGGTGCTGGCCCGCGTGCGCTCGACCCGCCCGCCGTCGCCGGCGCGGCTGGCGCTGGTGGAGGGCGTGGTGTCGGTGGTCTTCGAGCGGGGCGAGGAAGGCGTCGCCCCCGGACAGGCCTGCGCCCTCTACGACCCAGCCGATCCGGACCGGCTGCTGGGCGGCGGCTTCATCCGCGCGACCAGCCCCGTTGCCTGACGCCGCCGACCCGCTGGCTTTGGCCGTCCGCTCCGGCCTGCCGGCGGAATTCTGCTGGCTGCGCGAGGAGCTGCCGCGCGACCGCTGGGCCGACCTCATGCAGGTCGGCCC
>JADGMZ010000163.1 GCA_015234495.1 Brevundimonas sp.
GGACGCCGGCCCAGCGTTCGGCCTCGGCCGGGTTGCGCCACTGGTCGGGCGTCTCCGGGATGACCCGGGCGCAGTTGGAGCCGCCTTCGGGGAAGCGGGTGGTCCAGGCCTCCTCCATGGTGAAGGGGGTCAGCGGGGCCAGCCAGGCGGTGAGACGCATGAACACCTCGTGCATCACCGTGCGGGCGGCGCGGCGACGGATGGCGTCGGGCCGGTCGCAGTAGAGGCTGTCCTTGCGGACGTCGAAATACAGCGCCGACAGGTCGCCCGAGCAGAACTCCAGCACCGGCCGCACGACGTCCTGGAAGCGGTACTCGCGATAGGCCTGGCGGACCTCGCCATCGAGCTCCCACAGCCGGTGCAGGATGAAGCGCTCCAGCGGCGGCATCTGGTCCAGCGGCAGGCGCTCGGATTCCTCGAAACCGTTCAGGGCGCCGAGCAGGTAGCGGACGGTGTTCCTCAGCTTGCGGTAGGCGTCGACCGTGGTCTGCAGGATCTGCTTCCCGATCCGCTGGTCCTCGGCGTAGTCGACCAGGGCGACCCAGAGGCGGAGGATGTCAGCGCCCGACTCCTTGATGACCACGGCGGGGTCGGTGGTGTTGCCCTTGGACTTGGACATCTTCTCCCCGTTCTCGTCCTGGGTGAACCCATGGGTGAGAACGGCGTCGTAGGGGGCGCGGCCGCGGGTGCCGGAGCCTTCGAGCAGGTTGGACTGGAACCAGCCGCGGTGCTGGTCCGAGCCTTCGAGATAGAGGTCGGCGGGCCAGTGCGACGGCCGGTCGCCGCTGTAGCCGTGGGCCGGATCGCGCGCCTCGAGGGTGAAGGCGTGGGTGCAGCCGGAGTCGAACCAGACGTCGAGGATGTCGGTGATCTTCTCGAAGCGCGCGGGATCGTGGGCCCCGAGGAAGTCGGCGTCGGGCCGGTCGAACCAGGCGTCAGCCCCGCCCTCGGCGACAGCGGCGAGGATGCGGGCGTCGACCTCGGGGTCGTGCAGCGGCTGGCCGGTTTCCTTGTCCACGAACATGGCCAGCGGGGTGCCCCAAGCGCGCTGGCGGCTGATCAGCCAGTCGGGCCGGCTCTCGACCATGGTGCGGATGCGGTTCTTGCCGGCGGCCGGGTGGAAGGCGGTGGCGTCGATGGCGGCGAGCGCCCGCTCGCGCAGGGTGCCGTCGTCCTTCAGCGGCTGGTCCATGCGGATGAACCACTGGGGGGTGTTGCGGAAGATGACGGGGGCCTTGGAGCGCCAGCTGTGCGGATAGGAATGCTCCGTCCGCCCGCGGGCCAGCAGGTTGCCGGCCTCGATCAGCTTGTCCATCACGGCGCCGTTGGCGGGGCCGAACTTGCCGGTCTTCTTGCCCTCGGTCTCGATCACCTTGAGGCCGCCGAACAGGGGCACGTGGTCGTAATAGGCGCCGTCAGGGTCCACCGTGTCGGGCACCTCGTGGTGGCCGTGGGCCTTCCAGACCTCGAAGTCGTCGGCGCCGTGGCCGGGGGCGGTGTGGACGAAGCCGGTCCCGGCGTCGTCGGTGACGTGGTCGCCGGCCAGCAGGGGCACGGAGAAGCCGTAGCCGGACGAGAGCGCGGCCAGAGGGTGGGCGCATTCCAGACCGGACGGGTTCAGGTCGTCGATCCGGGACCAGGCGGCGATCTTCGCCGCCTTGAAGACCTCCCCGGCCAGCTTGTCGGCGAGGATCAGCCGGTCGCCGGCTTTCGCCCAGGGCTCGAACTCCAGCCCTTCCTCCATGGCCGTGACCTCGTAGAGGCCATAGGCGATGTCGGGGCCGTAGCTGATGGCGCGGTTGGCCGGGATGGTCCACGGGGTGGTGGTCCAGATCACCACCGACGGCGTCGCGGCCCGGAAGGACAGCAGGTCGTCGGGATGGTCGTCGGTGGCGCCGGTCACCGGGAATTTGACCCAGACCGTCGGGCTGACGTGGTCGTGGTATTCGATCTCGGCGTCGGCCAGGGCGGTGCGCTCGACCGGCGACCACATCACCGGCTTGGAGCCGCGGTAGAGCTGGCCCGAGTTCTTGAACTTGTGGAACTCGGCGACGATGGCGGCCTCGGTGGAGAAGTCCATCGTGGCGTAGCGGTTTTCCCAGTCGCCGAGGATGCCCAGCCGCTTGAACTGGTCGCGCTGCACGTCGATCCAGCCGGCGGCGTACTCGCGGCAGGCCTGACGGAACTCGGCCTTGGAGACCTCGTCCTTGCGCTTGCCCTGGGCGCGGTAGCGTTCCTCGATCTTCCATTCGATCGGCAGGCCGTGGCAGTCCCAGCCGGGGACGTAATCGACGTCGTGGCCGAGCAGGAAACGGCTGCGGACGACGAAGTCCTTCAGCGTCTTGTTCAGCGCGTGGCCGATGTGGATGTCGCCGTTGGCGTAGGGCGGGCCGTCGTGCAGCACGTAGAGGGGCGCGCCCTCGGCCTGACGCTGGGCGCGCAGCTTGCCGTAGAGGTCGCCCCACTGTTCGAGGATCAGCGGCTCCTTCTGGGGCAGGCCGCCGCGCATGGGGAAGGGCGTCTCCGGCAGGAAGACGGTCTCGCGGTAGTCGCGGGCGGGGGGCGTGTCGCTGGCGTCAGCCATGAAGTCTCGTTTCGTCGTGTTTGATCGTTCGCGTGGATGTTCGTTCCGCTATCGCTCGCCGCACGGCGGCTCGCTGCATGAGCGGGACCCGACGAGCGCGGGGCAAAAGCCCTGCGGCGCTACGCCGGGCCGGTAATCGAGATCGGGCGAAACACGCGGACGGTCATGGTGGGAGCGGTCTAGCAGGCGGTTCATGACGGCGCCAGCCGAAGGGCTGCGCGGGCGGCGGCGGCGTCGGCGTCGATCTGGATCTTGAGGGCGTCGAGGTCGGCGAAGCTTTCCTCGCCGCGGAGGAAGGCGATCAGTTCGGTCTCGACGGTCTGTCCGTAGAGGTCGCCGTCGAAGTCGAACAGCCAGACCTCGAGCAGGGGTTCGTCGACCGCGAACATGGGACGCAGGCCGAGGCTGGCCACGCCGTCGACGGTGCGGCCGTCGGGCAAACGGGTGCGGGTGGCGTAGACCCCGTAGGCGGGCCGCATGTAGTCGCCGAGGCCGATATTGGCGGTCGGCACGCCGATGGTGCGGCCGCGCTTGTCGCCGTGGACCACCTCGCCCTCGATGGCGAAGGGGCGGCCGAGGATGGCGGCGGCGCGGTCCATGTCGCCGGCCTTGAGCGCCTCGCGCACGGCGGACGACGACAGCTTCAGGCCGTCGGCGTCGTCGAGGCGGTCGCAGACCGAGACGGTGAAGCCATGCGCCTCGCCCTGGCGCCGCAGGCCCTCGGGCGAGCCGGTGCGGCCCTTGCCATAGGTGAAGTCGAAGCCGACGGCGGCGTGGCGGACGCCGAGGCCGGCCCCGAGCACATCGGCGGCGAACCCGTCGTCGGACATGGCGGCCATGACGGCGTCGAAGGGGAGGAGGTAGAGGCGATCGACGCCGAGCGGGGCCATGGCTCGGGCCATTTGGCCGGGCGTCATCAGGCGGAAGGGGGTGGCCTCGGGCTGGAGCCAGCGGCGGGGGTGGGGGTCGAAGCTGACCACGCCCAGCGGCGCCGCGATCGCGCGGGCCGCCCGCCCGGCCGCGGCGATGACCGCCTGGTGCCCCCGGTGCACGCCGTCGAAGGCGCCGATGGCGACCGCGGCGCCCTTCAGCTCGGGCGGGAGGTCGCGCCAGTCGGTGACGATCTCGACCAAGTCAGTCCTTTGCGGGACGGCGGCGGCGGGGCACGCGGACGACCGCGACGCCGTCCATGATCAGCTTGTCGTTGACGAAGCCCTCGCAGTTCAGCTCGACGCGGGCGCTTTCCTGGTCGACGGTGACGACGCTGATGCGCACCACCACGTCGTCGCCGGGGCGGACCGGCAGGTGGAATCCGAGGGTCTGGGAGATGTAGATGGCCCCGGCGCCGGGCAGGATGGTGCCGACAACGGCAGAGCCGAACGAGGCCGACAGCAGGCCGTGGGCGATGCGCCCGCGGTAGGCGGTCTTCGAGGCGAAGGCGTCGTCGAGGTGGACCGGATTGAAGTCGTCCGAGGCCTCGGCGAACAGGCGGATGCGCTCGTCCGAGACATGGATGACCTTTTCGGCCGCCATGCCGGGGTGGAGCTCCTCGAGGATGTAGCCGCCCGAGGGATGTTGCGAGACCAGTTCCATGCGCGCGGCTTAACCTGAATTGCCGGCCCTCACCACGCCAGATCGAGCATGGCGTAGCGGGCCCAGGTGGTTTCGGCCTTCAGGAGTTCGCCGGCCCGGGCGGGGTCGAGGCGGCCGTCGGGACCGCGGGCGGCGTCGCCGTGGATGCCCTGGGCGATGAACAGGCAGTCGAGCGCCTGGCGGTCGGCGCCGAGCACGTCGCTGACCACGCCGTCGCCGATGC
>JADGMZ010000164.1:0-3893 GCA_015234495.1 Brevundimonas sp.
CGACAGCGAAGTCGCCGGGGCCGTAGCCGGCGGGGCGGCCTTCCTCGGTCACCTGTTTCCGGTCTGGCTGGGCTTCAGGGGCGGCAAGGGTGTGGCGACCTTCTTCGGCCTGCTGATCGCGGCGGCCTGGCCGCTGGGCCTGCTGGCGGGGGCGACGTGGCTGATCGTGGCGGCCCTGTTCCGCATTTCCTCCCTGGCGGCGCTGGTCGCCTCGGCCGCGGCGCCGCTCTACGCCCTGCTGCCGCTGGCGGGGCTGGGCCTGCCGGCGCCCGCGCCGATCCTTGTGCTGGCCGTTTTCACGGCGGCGCTGATCTGGGTTCGGCACCACCAGAACATCAGCCGGCTGCTGAAGGGGACGGAACCCCGCATCGGGGCCGGGAAGGCGTGACCGCCGGCGGGCCGCTGCCGGAGACGGAGCGGTTCGCCCGACTGCGGCTGGCGCGCACCGACCGGGTCGGCCCGGTCACCTTCAAACAGCTTCTGGACCGCTACGGCGGGGCCGAACGCGCGCTCGAGGTCCTGCCCGACCTGATCCGCAGGGGCGGCGGCCACGGCCACGACCTGCCCACCGAAGCCGAGATCGAGGCCGAGATCGAAGCCGGCGCCCGGCTGGGAGCGCAGCTGATCGTGCTGGGCGACGCCGCCTATCCGGGAACCCTGGCCGCCGTTGATCCGCCGCCGCCGATCCTGTGGACCCTGGGCGACGCCGACCTGCTGGGGCGGCCGTGCATCGCGGTCGTTGGAGCGCGGATCGCTTCGGCGGGCGGGCAGCGGATTGCCCGCGGGCTGGCGCAGCAGCTCGGAGAGGCCGGCCATGTGGTGGTGTCTGGACTGGCGCGGGGCATTGACGGCGCCGCCCACGCGGGCGCCCTGCCGACCGGAACAGCGGCGGTGCTGGGCGGCGGCGTCGACGACGTCTATCCGCCGGACAACGCCGACCTCTATGCGCGGATCGCCGAGGAGGGCTGCATCGTTTCGGAGAGCCGCATCGGGGCGCGGGCGCAGGCCAGGGACTTTCCGCGACGCAACCGCATCATCTCGGGCCTGTCGCGCGGGGTGATTGTGGTCGAGGCGGAATTGCGCTCCGGGTCGCTGATCACCGCCCGCCTGGCCGCCGAACAGGGGCGCGACGTCTTCGCCGTGCCGGGTTCGCCGCTCGATCCACGTTCGCGCGGCCCCAATGAACTGCTGCGGCTGGGCGCGATCCTGTGCGAAGGCGTGGAGGATGTGGAGCGGGCGTTCTCGACCCTGCGCACCCTGGGAGAGCCGGCCGGCGACAATCCGTTCGAAGGCGCCCCCGACGAGGTCGAGGCGGCCGTGATCGAACGGGTCGCGGCCCTGCTGTCGCCGACGCCGACGCCACGGGATGAACTGGCCCGGGCGCTGGGCGCCCCGGTGGGCGCGGTCGCCGCGGCCCTGCTGGAACTGAGCCTGGCGGGGCGCGCCACCCTGCTGCCCGGCGGTCTGGTCTCCAGCTGATCCCAAGCCCCAAATTCCCGGACCGATTGACAGCGACGCCCGCGGCAACCACGTTCCGCCCCCTTTCGAGCCCCCTGCAACGCCCCCTCCCCGCATGAACCTCGTCGTCGTCGAGAGCCCCGCAAAGGCCAAGACCATCAACAAATACCTGGGCCCGGACTTCCATGTCCTGGCGTCCTACGGTCACGTCCGCGACCTGCCGTCGAAGGACGGTTCGGTCCTGCCCGACGAAGATTTCGCCATGTCCTGGGAGGTCGACGCCAAGGCGTCGAAGCGGATGTCGGAGATCGCCGAGGCGGCGAAGAAGGCCGATCGCGTCATCCTCGCCACCGACCCCGACCGCGAGGGCGAGGCGATCAGCTGGCACGTGCTGGAGATCCTGACCAAGAAGAAGGCGCTGAAGGACACGCCGGTCGAGCGGGTCACCTTCAACGCCATCACCAAGCCGGCGGTTCTTGAGGCGATGGCCGCCTCGCGCCAACTGGATATGGAACTGGTCGAGGCCTATCTGGCCCGCCGGGCGCTGGACTATCTGGTCGGCTTCACCCTGTCGCCGGTGCTGTGGCGCAAACTGCCGGGCGCGCGCTCGGCCGGGCGGGTGCAGTCGGTGGCGTTGCGCATCGTCGTCGACCGTGAACTGGAGATCGAGGCCTTCCGGCCGCAGGAATACTGGTCGGTCGAGGCCGACCTGACCGCCGACAGCCCGCCCTTCACCACGCGGCTGGTCAAGCACGCCGGCAAGCGGGTGCAGCGTCTGGACATCACCTCCGAGGCCATGGCCACGGCGGCGCGGGAGGCGATCAACGCCGGGACCTTCACGATCCGCTCGATCGAGAAGAAGCCGGTCAAGCGCGCGCCGAGCCCGCCGTTCATGACCTCGACCCTGCAGCAGGAAGCGTCGCGCAAGCTGGGCTTCACGGCGCAGCGGACCATGCAGGCGGCGCAGAAGCTGTATGAAGGGGTCGACGACCAGGGCGGCCTGATCACCTATATGCGGACCGACGGCCTGTACGTCAGCCCCGAGGGCATCGCCCAGGCGCGGGAGGTGATCGGCAGCCGCTTCGGCCCTGCCTACGTCCCCGAGCAGCCGCGCTTCTACAAGACCAAGGCCAAGAACGCCCAGGAGGCGCACGAGGCGATCCGCCCGACCAATATGGCGCGAGCGCCGGAGACGCTGCGGCTCGAGGGGGACCTGCAGCGGCTGTACGAACTGATCTGGAAGCGGACCATCGCCAGCCAGATGGAATCCGCGCGGCTGGACCGGACCACGGTCGAGGTCGAGACGCCGGACGGCCAGACCGGCCTGCGCGCCACCGGCCAGGTGGTGGCCTTCGACGGCTTCATGGCCGTCTATGAGGAAGGCCGCGATGACAAGCCGAAGTCGGGCGAGGACGACGAGGACGATTCGACCCGCCTGCCCGCGCTGAAGGAAGGCGCCGCCGCCAAGGTCGAGGCGATCCGCACCGAGCAGCACTTCACCGAACCGCCGCCGCGCTTCTCGGAAGCCACCCTGGTCAAGAAGCTGGAGGAGCTGGGCATCGGGCGGCCGTCGACCTACGCCTCGATCCTGACCACCCTGCGCGACCGCGGCTATGTGCGGATGGACAAGAACCGGTTCATCCCAGAGGACACCGGACGACTGGTCACCGCCTTCCTCGAGCAGTTCTTCGGCAAGTGGGTGGAGTACGATTTCACCGCCGACCTGGAGAGCCAGCTCGACGAGGTCTCGGCGGGCGAGATGGACTGGAAGAAGCTGCTGCGCGACTTCTGGGGCCAGCTGAAGCCGGCCACCGCCGACGTCACCGCCATGCAGGGCGTCATCGACAAGCTGGACGAGGCCATCGGCCCCTTCCTGTTCCCGCCCAAGGCCGACGGCAGTGACCCGCGCCTGTGCCCCGTGTGCGGCACGGGACGGCTGCACCTGAAGGCCAGCTTCAAGATGAAGTCGACCTTCATCGGCTGCTCCAACTATCCCGAGTGCAAATACACCCGCGGCTTCGGCAGCGGGGCGAATGACGCCGAGGCCGGAACGGACCGGGAGCTGGGAATGGACCCCGAGACCGGCCAGCCGGTGCAGCTGAAGATCGGCCGCTTCGGGCCCTATGTGGAGACCACGCCGCCGGACGCCGAGAAGCCGAAGCGGTCGTCCCTGCCCAAGGGCTGGTCGCCGGTTTCGCTGACGCTGGAGCAGGCCTTGCGTCTTCTGGCCCTGCCGCGCGAGGTCGGGATGCACCCGGAGGACGGCAAGCCGATCACGGCCGGGCTGGGTCGCTACGGCCCGTTCGTGCAGCACGCGGGCACCTACGCCAATGTGTCGGACATCGACGAGGTGTTCGAGGTCGGCCTCAACCGCGCCGTCACCCTGCTCGCCGCGCCGCGTCCGCCGAACCGGCCCGCCCGCTTCTCGGCGAGCA
>JADGMZ010000164.1:3903-4399 GCA_015234495.1 Brevundimonas sp.
CTCGCCGAGAAGCGGGCGGGCCGGTTCGGCGGACGCGGCGCGGCGGCGGCGCCGCTGAAGGATCTGGGGGCCCACCCGGAGACGGGCGAGCCGATCCACGTCATGGCCGGCCGCTTCGGGCCCTATGTGAAGTCGGGAAAGATCAACGCCACCCTGCCGAAGGGCGCGGCGCCGGAGGACCTGACGCTGGAGGAGGCCTTGCCGCTGCTGGCGGCGCGGGCCGCCGCGGCGCCGAAGGGCAAGAAGGCGCCGGCGAAGAAAGCCGCCGCCAAAAAGCCCGCGGCCAGGAAGGCGGCTCCGAAGAAGGCGGCGACCAAGAAGAAACCGGCCGAGGCCTGAGGCTCAGCCTTTCAGCAGCCGGTCGCGAGCGGCGTTGAGACGCGAGGCGAGGCCATCTGTGCCGCCCTGGTCAGGGTGGGCGCGGGCCATGAGCCGCTTCCAGGCCGCGTTGATGTCCTGGCGACTGGCGTCGGCCGGGACCCCGAGCAGCGCACGG
>JADGMZ010000165.1 GCA_015234495.1 Brevundimonas sp.
CACGGCGGGTCCGGTATGGCCGACGCTCGACAGCGGCGGATACAGGGTCCAGCCGGTGCCGGCCCCCATGCCCGGGCCGCCGTCGACGAACATCGACATGATCATCAGGATCCAGGCCGCGACCAGCAGCCAGAACGAGACGTTGTTCATGCGCGGGAAGGCCATGTCCGGCGCGCCGATCATCAGCGGCACGAACCAGTTGCCGAAGCCGCCGATCATGGCCGGCATGACCATGAAGAAGATCATGATCAGGGCGTGGGCGGTGACGGTGGCGTTATAGCCGTGCTTGGACGCCTCGACGATGCCAAGCTGGTCGATCAGGCCGCCGGGGACGAACACCTGCATGCCGGGTTCGGCCAGCTCCCAGCGGATCAGGCCGGAGAGGGCGCCGCCCACGATGCCCGCCATGATGGCGAACAACAGGTACAGGGTGCCGATGTCCTTGTGGTTGGTCGACAGGAACCAGCGGGTGAAGAAACCCGGCTTGTGGTCGTGATGCCCGTCGTGGTCGTGGGCGAGGTTCGCAGCTGCGGTGGCCATGGTCTTTGGGGCTCTCGCGTATCGTTACTGGGCGGCCGGAGCGGCGGGGGCGGCCGGCGCGGGCGCGGCGGCTTCGGTCGGCTGTTCGGTCGGGGTGGTGGCGGTCTGGGCCGTCGGAATGGCCAGGGCGCCGTCGGCGGTGGTCGGGGCGCCAGTGGTGCCGGCGGCCACCTGGGCGGCCGAGCCGCCCGGCGCTTCTTCCGGCGTCTTCGGCGTCATCGAGCCGCCCTTGGAGGCGACCCAGGCGGCGAACTCGGCCTGCGGCACGACGTTGATCTGGATCGGCATGAAGGCGTGATCGACGCCGCACAGCTCCGAGCACTGGCCGTAGTAGATGCCGGGACGTTCGGCCTGGAACCAGGTCTCGTTGACCCGGCCGGGGACGGCGTCGACCTTCAGCCCGAAGGCCGGCAGGGCCACGGCGTGGATGACGTCGGCGGCGGTGATCAGCAGACGGACCTTGGCGCCGACCGGCACCACCATCGGCTCGTCGGCGGCCAGGCGGTACAGGCTGTGCGGCATGCCGCGCTGCTCTACTTCCTCCTCGGGAAGCATGTTCGAGATGTACTCGGGGATGCCCTGGTCGGGATATTCGTAGGCCCAGTTCCACTGGTTGCCGGTGACCTTAACGGTCACGTCCGGGTCCGGCATGTTGTGATAGTTGAACAGCAGGCGGAACGAGAACAAGGCGATGAACACCAAGATCAGGACCGGGACGACCGTCCAGATCACTTCCACCAGGGTGTTGTGGCTCCACCGCGCCGGGACCGGGTTCGACTTCTTGTTGTAGCGCACCACGATCCACAGGATCAGGCCCAGCACCAGCAGACAGATGAAGGTGATGATCGGCATCAGGACGGCGTTGTGGAACATCGTCGCTTCGACCATCAGCGGCGCCGCCGCGGGCTGAAGCCCGAGGCCGCCCGGCGTCGGTTGTCCCACCAGATCCTGCGCCACAGCCGGCGCGGCGGCGAAAAGGGCCAGGGCCAGGGCGGCCATGCCGCCGCCGATCAGACCCAGGGCCCGCGTGCCCATCCCCATGCGAGACATCCTCATAAACCGTTCTGTCGCAAGCGCTTGCGAGTGAATCGCAAGCAGACGCCCGAGCGTGGCCCGCAGCGTTTCCCTGGCGCGTCCTTATCGCCCTCCCCTGCGCTTGCCAAGCGATTGGACGCCGCACCCGACTTTCAACTCCGTATTAAATAGCAGTCATGTTTCGACAGCTACCTTGCAGCACACGATACCTTGCGATACCTCTTCCGCATCACGGGAGACGACGAGTTGCCTGAAACGATCGAGATACAGTTGAAGAAAGGGGTCCTGACGCTGTGCGTCCTGGCCCTTCTGAACCGCAGCGACAGCTATGCCTATGAGATCGCCTCGACCCTGTCGAAGGCGATCGATATGGGCGAGGGGACCATCTATCCGCTGATGCGGCGGATGCAGTCCGACGGCCAGGTCGAGACCTATCTGGTCGAATCGGCCTCCGGCCCGTCGCGGAAATACTATCGCCTGACCGACGCGGGCCGCCGCGCGCTGGAGACGCAGACCGCCGAATGGCGCGCCTTCGTCGTCGCCGTCGAGGGCGTCCTGAACGCCGACGCGGCGGCCGGGGCGGCCGCGCCCGTCGCCACCACCGAAGAAAGGGGAGCTGAACAATGACCCGCGCCGAATTCATGGGCCGGCTGAGACGAGGCCTGGTCGGCCTGCCGACCGCCACCGCCGCCGAGATCGCCTCCGACTACGAGATGCATTTCGAGGACGGCGCCTCCGCCGGCCGCACCGAGGCGGAAGTCGCCGCGGCCCTGGGCGACCCCGACCGACTGGCCCGCGAACTGCGCGCCGAGGCCGGGGCCCGCCGCTGGGACCAGGAGAAGAATCCGTCCGCCGCCGCCGGGGCCGTGTTCGCGGTGCTGGGCCTGGGCGCGATCGACATCCTGATCCTGCTGCCCATCCTGATGACCGTGGTCGGGGTGCTGTTCGGCTTCTTCATGGCCGCCATCGGCCTGTTCGTCGGCGGCGGGGCGGTGATGGTGGCCGGACCGTTCGCCGGCTTCCCCGGCGGCGGACTGGCCGCGGTCCTGGCCGGACTGGGCATGATGGCCGGCGCGACGGCGATCGGCGCCCTGACCGCCATCGCCACCATCCTGCTGGTCAACGCCACCGTCTGGTTCGCCCGACTGCACTACCGGCTGCTCAAGCCGGCCCTCGAATCCCACGCCCAGGCCTGAGGAGAGACCCGTATGATCCGCACCCTCCTGATCATCACCGGCGCCAGCCTGGTGCTGTGCATCGCCGCCCTGGGCGGCGCCGCCGCCCTCGGCGGCAACCAACTGACCCGCGAAGGCTGGACCTGGACGTTCCGCGACAACGACTTCGTCCGGACCGAAAGGACCGACAGCTTCGAGCGCGCCGACAGGGGGCCGAGCGTGACCCGCACGATCCCGTGGGACGGCAGCGACCGTCTTGAAATCGAGGTCGGCGCCGACGTGACCTACATCCAGGGCGACGCCGCCGCGGTCGAGGTCAGGGGCCCCCGCAACCAGGTCGAGAGGCTTCGGCTCAGCGACGGGCGGCTGACCTATGACGACGGCGACAACGTCGAGGTCGTGATGTTCGGGCGGCGCCACAGCGAACGGCTGAGCATCACCGTCACAGCCCCGGCCGTGCGCGCGTTCGATCTGTACAGTTCAGGCGAGCTGATCATCCGCGATTACGACCAGCCAGACCTGGCCCTGAACATCAGCGGCTCAGGCGAGGTGGAAGCCAGCGGCCGCACCGAAACGGTCGATCTGGACATCTCGGGCTCGGGTGAAGCCGACCTGTCGGACCTGTTGACCCGCGACGCCGACATCGACATCGCCGGATCGGGCGAAGCCGCCGTCGGCCCGACCGGGGCCGCCCGCATCACCATCTCGGGGTCCGGCGACGTCGAACTGACCCGCCGGCCGACGAGCCTGACCCAGCACATTTCCGGCTCCGGCGACGTCCGCCAGAGATGATGTCGCGGCGGGGCCGGTGACTTCGCCGGCCCCGCCCCCTATTTCAGCGGCATGACCCTGCCCGTTCAGCCGCCCGCCATTCTCGATTCCGCCGACCTCGACGCGGACGAAGCCCTCTCCATACTCAGGGACGCCCTGTCAGGAGCCGACGACGGGGAGCTGTTCCTCGAACGCGCCGAGTCCGAATCGCTGGTCTTTGATGACGGGCGGCTGAAGTCCGCGGCCTATGACGCCGCCGAGGGGTTCGGCCTGCGAGTGGTGGCGGGCGAGACCGCCGGCTACGCCCACGCCAACGAGATCAGCGGCCCGGCCATGCGCCGCGCGGCCGACAGCGCCGCCCTCGCCAAGGCCGGACACGCGGCCGTCGTCGCCGAGGCGCCCCGGGCGACCAACCAGAAACTCTACGACGCCATCGATCCCCTGGCCTCGCCCGCCTTCTCGGACAAGATCGCGCTGCTGTCCGAGATCGACGCCTGGGCCCGGGCCCGCGATCCGCGGGTGGTGCAGGTTTCGGCCTCGCTGGTTGGCGAGCGCCGGCATATCGAAATCCTGCGTGGCGACGGGCGACGGGTCGACGACATCCGTCCCCTGGTCCGCCTCAATGTCTCCGTCACCGTCGAGAAGGACGGCCGCCGCGAAAGCGCGTCGGCGGGCGCCGGCGGCCGGGCCGGATTCGAAAGCTGGATCGCGCCCGAGCGCTGGCAGGGACAGGTCGACGAGGCCCTGCGTCAGGCCCTCGTCAATCTGGAGGCCGTCGACTGCCCGGCCGGGGAGATGGACGTGGTCCTCGGCGCCGGCTGGCCCGGCGTGCTGCTGCACGAGGCCATCGGTCACGGGTTCGAAGGCGATTTCCAC
>JADGMZ010000166.1 GCA_015234495.1 Brevundimonas sp.
CGGATCAGGCCGAGCAGGATGTGCTCGGTGCCGATGTAGTTGTGGCCGAGCTGGAGCGCCTCGCGGAGCGAGAGCTCGAGGACCTTCTTGGCCCGGGGGGTGAAGGGGATGTGACCGGACGGCGCCTGCTGGCCCTGCCCGATGATCTCCTCGACCTGCTGGCGGACACCCTCGAGCGAGATGCCCAGGGACTCCAGGGCCTTGGCAGCGACGCCTTCACCCTCGTGGATCAGGCCCAGGAGGATGTGCTCGGTGCCGATGTAGTTGTGGTTGAGCATCCGGGCCTCTTCTTGGGCCAGGACGACGACACGGCGGGCTCGGTCGGTGAACCGTTCGAACATCTGCTGCTTCTCCTTCGACCGGCTGGTCCGGCACTGTCCTTCCCTGGTCTGGGAAGGCGCACCCGACATCCGTCGGCGCTGGGGGCACCGGTCATTCCACTGTAGTCGCGAACCACGACGTCCCGTCGCTGCACGGCGGGCGCGGTGGATGGCTGTCCTGTCCAACCGACGCCGTCGGAGCGCTGTTCCGCCGGGGTTACGCCGACAGCGGACGGCCGCGCCCTCCCCGGGGACGACGAAGGCCCGGCTCCCCGCACGGGGAACCGGGCCGAACGCGACGTGCTGGAGCGGCCCCTTCGCAGGGTCCCGGCCGCAGCGGAACGAGGGCCGGGGGGCGAAGGGTCCTTCTTCAGTGCGCGGCTTCGTAGGCCTCGACGACGCCGGCCGGGATGCGGCCGCGGTCGCTGACCTGGTGACCGTTCTTGCGGGCCCAGTCGCGGATGGCGCCGGCCTGCTCGCGGTCCATGCGGCCGCCGGTCGCGCGGGAGCGGCCACCGCCGGAGGCGCCGCGGGTGCCACGACCGACCTTGCGGGCGGCCGAGACGTAGCGCGAGAAGGCCTCGCGCAGTTCGGTGGCGTTCTTCTCCGCGAGGTCGATCTCGTACGACGTGCCGTCGAGCGAGAAGCTCACGGTCTCGTCGGCGGGAAGGTTCTCGTCGAGGTCGTCACTGAGAATGACCTGGACCTTGCGCGCCATTGCGTTCCTCACATTTCACTGCCGGCCGGGAGCCAGAAAAATTGCCCCGAGGGTGAACCGGTGTCCTATTGCACCATACGGCCGACCAATTCGACCACATACCCCGGCGATCCTTTGTGGTGAAACTGCACGGAATCGTTCTGTCAAGAGGAAATAGGCCTTACCAACGGAAACAGGATCGTCTCGCGAATACCGAGTCCGGTGAGCGTCATCATCAGCCGGTCCATACCCATCCCCATCCCGCCGGTCGGCGGCATTCCGTACTCGAGTGCCTCCAGAAAGTCCTCGTCCAGCGCCATCGCCTCGGGGTCACCCGCGGCCGCGAGGAGCGCCTGGGCGGTGAAGCGCTCACGCTGCACCACCGGGTCGACCAGCTCGGAGTAGGCGGTCGCACGCTCGATCCCACCGATGTAGAGGTCCCACTTCTCCGCCAGTCCCGGCGTGGAACGGTGCGCGCGGGTCAGCGGCGAGGTGTCCACCGGATAGTCGATGACGAACGTCGGCTCCTGCAACGAGTCCTGCACCAGGGCCTCGAAGATCTCCTCGACGATCTTCCCGGGGATCCAGTTCGGATCCACGCCCACGTCGTGCCGCTCGGCGACCGCGCGCAGCGTCCCGATCGGCGTCTCCGGGGTGATCTCCTCCCCGACCGCCTCGGAGACGGCGGTGTAGAGCGGGATCTGCGGCCACTCCCCCGACAGGTCGACCTCGGTGCCGTCGTGGTGCCGCGCGACGTGGTCGCCGAACAACGCGACCGACGCATCCTGGATCAGCTCCCGGGTGAGCGTCGCCATCACCTGGTAGTCGGCATAGGCCTGGTAGGCCTCCAGCATCGCGAACTCCGGGGAGTGCGAGCTGTCCGCGCCCTCGTTGCGGAAGTTGCGGTTGATCTCGAACACGCGGTCCAGACCACCGACGATGCAGCGCTTGAGGAACAGCTCCGGCGCGATGCGCAGGTAGAGGTCGAGGTCGAAGGCGTTCATGTGGGTGCGGAACGGACGGGCCGCAGCGCCGCCGTGCACCGTCTGCAGCATCGGGGTCTCCACCTCCAGGTAGCCCCGGGTGGTGAGGCCGGCGCGCAGCGAGGCCATGACGGTGGCGCGCTGACGCACCGTGCGCCGGGCCTCGTCGCGCACGATGAGGTCCACGTAACGACGGCGGACCCGCAGCTCCTCGCTCATCGGCTTGTGCGCCACCGGCAGCGGTCGCAGCGACTTGGAGGTGAGCTGCCAGGAGTCGGCGAACACCGAGAGCTCGCCGCGACGCGAGGTCCCGACCTCACCGGTGACCAGCACGTGGTCCCCGAGGTCGACGTCGGCCTTCCACGCCGCGAGGGCCTCCTCGCCGACGCGGTCGCGGGAGAGCATGACCTGCAGCTCGGCGTCGCCCTCGCGCAGCGTCGCGAAGCACAACTTGCCGGTGTTGCGGAAGAAGATCACCCGCCCGGTCACGCCGACCTGCTCGCCGGTCATGGTGTCCGGCTCGAGGTCGGGGTGGGCGGCGCGGACGTCGGCCAGCGTCGTCGTCCTCGGCACGGTCACCGGGTAGGGGTCGGTGCCCGCCTCGCGGAGCCGGTCGAGCTTGGCGCGCCGGACGCGCATCTGCTCGGGCAGCTCGTCGGTGCCGTTGTCGTCGCCGTCGCCTGGGCCGTTCGGTCCGTCGTTCACGGGGTCCGAGCCTACGGCCCGGGACTAGCGCGCCTGGTGGCGCTCGAAGGCCAGCCGCAGACCGTGCACGGTCAGATCGGGTTCGCGCTCGGAGATGGTCCGGCAGTTGCCCGCGATCAGCGGCGCCAGCCCCCCGGTGGCGACGACGACCGGCGGGGTGCCGAACTGGGCGACCAGTTCGGCGGCGATGCGGGCCACCAGTCCGTCGACCAGACCCGCGAAGCCGAGGACCAGCCCCGCCTGCAGCGCGGCCACGGTGTTCTTCCCGATGGCCTGGGCCGGCGCGATCAGCTCCACCGAGCGGAGCTGGGCGGCCCGGGCGGCCAGCGCGTCGTGGCTGACCTCGACCCCCGGAGCCAGCGCGCCCCCGAGGAACTGCCCCTCGGGGCCGACCGCGTCGACGTTCGTGGAGGTGCCGAAGTCGACCACGATCACCGGCCGGCCGGCGCCGGCGGGCCCGCGGCCGAACATCTCGTGGGCGGCCAGGGCGGTGACGACCCGGTCGGCCCCGACCTCGCGCGGGTTGTCCACGTGGAGCGGGACCCCGGTGCGCACCCCGGGACCGATCAGGACCACCGGGACGTCCAGGGAGTCCAGCAGCCCGCGCAGCGCCGGGAGCAGCGCCGGCACCGCGGAGCACGCTGCGACGCCGGTGACCGCGGTGTCGCGCAGCAGCCCCCGCCAGAGCATGTGCATCTCGTCGGAGGTCGCGCGCGGGGCGGTGCCGACGCGCCAGCAGCCGACCCGGGTGGCCCCGTCGAAGGTCGCGAGGACGGTCTGGCTGTTGCCGACGTCGACGGTCAGCAGCACCGGCTCACCGGACGATCGGGGTGGCGAGGGGGCTCCGCTGGTGGTCGGTCGCGCCGGGCACCGGGGCGGAGGGGTCCCCGCCGAGCTCGACGACCCGGTTGTCGGCGTCGACGTGCACGACCGTCGGGATGTAGCTCTTGGCCTCGGTCTCGTCCATCAGGCCGTAGCTGATCAGGATGACCAGGTCGCCGGGGTGCACCAGGTGCGCGGCGGCGCCGTTGATGCCGATGACGCCGGTCCCGCGCTCGCCGGGGATGACGTAGGTCTCCAGCCGGGCTCCGTTGGTGATGTCGACGATCGCGACCTGCTCGCCGGCGATCAGGTCGGCGGCGTCGAGGAGGTCCTCGTCGACGGTCACCGAGCCGACGTAGTGCAGGTCGGCCTGGGTGACCGTCGCACGGTGGATCTTGGACTTGAGCATCGTGCGCATCATCGGAGGTCTCCCGAGGGTGTGGCCGGGTGGTGGAGCTCGACGGCGGTGTTGTCGAGGAGCCGGGTGCTGCCGGCGCGGACGGCGACCAGCAGGCGGGCGGGTCCGGCGGCCGGCGCCGGTCCCAGGTGGACATCGGTGAGCTCGAGGTAGTCCTGGAGCAGGTCGGGGCGCTGGTCCAGGACGTCCCGGGCGGCGGCCAGCACGGCGTCGGCGCCCCGCGGGCCCGCATCGGCCCCCGCGCGCAGGGCGGCGGAGATCGTGGCGGCGGCGGCCCGCTGCTGCGGGTCGAGGTAGCGGTTGCGGCTGGACAGCGCCAGCCCGTCGTCCTCGCGGACGGTGGGCACGCCGATCACCCCGACCGGCAGCGCCAGCTCCCGCGCCATCGCCCGGATGAGCGTCAGCTGCTGGTAGTCCTTCTCGCCGAACAGCGCGACG
>JADGMZ010000167.1:0-1411 GCA_015234495.1 Brevundimonas sp.
ATCCGCATCAACGATCGGGGCCCCTTCGTCGACGGCCGCATCATCGACCTGTCGCGCGGCGCCGCGGACGCGCTCGACCTGCGCCGGGCAGGGGTGGGCGAGGTGCGGGTGCGCTACCTCGGCCACGCCCCGCGTCTGGGCGGCGGAACCGTGCTGCACCAGGCCGAGGCCCGGCCGGATCGCGGCCGCGGCCCCGTCCCCTATACGCAGGTGGCGGCCGCCGTCCCGCCGCCGCCGCCGGCCGTCGTGACGGCTCCGTCGCCTGAACCCGCCGTCTCCGCGCCTGCCGGAGTCTGGGTCCAGGCAGGGACCTGGCCCGACGCTCGTCAGGCCCGCCGCGCCGCTGACCACCTGGGCGCCAGCGCCACCGTCGACGTCGCCGGGCCAGGCCGCTTCCGGGTGCTGGTCGGGCCATGGCCGGACGCCGGCGCCGCCGAGCGGTCGCGCCGGGCGGTGATGTCGCGGGGTTATCCCGAAGCCACGACCATTTCCGGCGTCTAGCCCCTTGCGAACCGGGCCGGGGCCGCCATTGTGCCCCCGTGACCCACGGCAGATTCATCACCTTCGAGGGCGGGGAGGGGACCGGCAAATCGACCCAGGTCGCCCGCCTTGTCGACCGACTGCGCGCCCGCGACCTGGAGGTCCTGCAGACGCGCGAGCCGGGCGGCTCCGAGGGGGCTGAACAGATCCGCAACCTCGCCCTGAACGGCGATCCGGGCCGCTGGTCGGCGATGACCGAGACCCTGCTGATGTTCGCCGCCCGCTCGGATCACCTGGAGCGCACCATCCGCCCGGCGCTGGCGGCCGGGCGCTGGGTGGTCTGCGACCGTTTCGCCGATTCCAGCCGTGCCTATCAGGGCGCCGGCGGCGGCACGCCCGCCGACTTCATCGAGACTCTCGACGCCGCCGTCGTCGGCGCCGCCCAGCCCGACCTGACCCTGGTGTTCGACCTGCCGGTCGAGGTGGGGCTGGAGCGAGCCTTCGGCCGCGGCCTGTTCGAGACCCGGTTCGAATCGAAGGGCCTGGAATTCCACGAGCGGCTGCGGCGCGGCTTCCGCGATATCGCCGCCGCCCATCCGGAACGCTGCGTGCTCATCGACGCCGAGGGCGATCCCGACGCCGTCGAGGCCCGCGTCTGGGCCGCCGTCGAGGGCCGGCTGCTGTGAGCGAGCACCCGCGCGACCGCTTCGACCTGGTTCCCGACGCCGCCGCCGAGGCCGCCTTCCTCGACGCCTTCGACCGGGGCCGGCTGCACCACGCCTGGCTGCTCGCCGGGGTTGAGGGCTCGGGCAAGGCCACCTTCGCCTTCCGCGCCGCCCGTCGCCTTTTGGGGGCCGCGCCCGATCCCTCGCGGGGCCCTCTGGGCACGCGGCCCGACGACCCGGTGGCGCGGCTGATCACGGCCCGGTCG
>JADGMZ010000167.1:1421-4379 GCA_015234495.1 Brevundimonas sp.
CGTTCCAGCACCAGCAGGTCGGGATGCGACCTGCTGGTGCTGGAACGTCCCGTCGAGGGCGGCAAGACGAAGAAATCCATCTCCGTCGACCAGGCCCGCGAACTGCCGGAGTTCTTCTCCAAGAGTCCCTCGCAGGCGAAGTACCGCGTCGCCATCATCGACGCGGCCGACGACCTCAATCTCAACGCTGCCAATGCCTTGCTCAAGGTTCTTGAAGAACCGCCTGAACGCGGCGTGCTGTTCCTCGTCACCCACGCGCCCGGGCGGCTGCTGGCCACCATCCGCTCGCGCTGCCGCCGTCTGGCCTTTCCGGTCTGGCCGCAGCACGCGCTTGAGGAACTGGTCCGCAACCGCACGGGCGTGACCTCGGCCGAGGCCGCCCGCATCGCCGGCATGGCCGCCGGCTCGCCCGGCCAGGCCCTGGCGCTCGCGTCCGGAGCCACGCTCGAGGCCGATCAGCTGGCCCAGGCCTGGGTCGCCGCGCCCGAGCTCGACCGCACCGAAGTCATGGCCGTGGCCGACAAGTTCCGTGGCGCCGAGGGCCAGGAGCGGTTCGAGATTCTGATGGACCGCCTCATCGCCGCCGTGAAACTGCGCGCCCTCGACGAGGGCAGGTCCGGCGCGCGCTGGGCCGAGCTGTGGGAGCGGCTGTCCGAACTGCCCGACCGAACCGCCGCCATCAACCTTGACCGCGCCGATGTTCTGGCCGGGGCGCTGGCCGACCTGCAGCGGACCAAGCCCCGCGCATGATCATCGACAGCCACGTCAACCTGCACGCGCCCCAGTTCGACGAGGACCGTGACGCCGTCATCGCCCGCGCCCGCGAGGCCGGCGTCGGCCTGATGGTCGAGATCTCCGACAGGCTGTCGACCTTCGAGGCCACCCACGCCCTGGCCATGGCCCACGGCGACATCTGGGCCACCGTCGGCGTCCATCCGCATGAGGCGAAGGATTACGCCGACCTGACCGCCGACCGGCTGGTCGGGCTCGCGGGCCGTCCGAAGGTCGTCGGCATCGGCGAATGCGGCCTCGACTTCCACTACGACCTCAGCCCCCGCGACGTGCAGGCGGCGGTGTTCCGCCAGCATATCGAGGCCGCGCGACGCACCGGCCTGCCGCTGGTCGTCCACACCCGCGAAGCCGACGCCGTCATGGCTAACATCCTCACGGAAGAGCAGGCGAGGGGGCCGTTCCGCTTCCTGATGCACTGCTACACCAGTGGCCCGGAACTGGCGGAAAAGGCGGCGGAACTGGGGGCGTGGTTTTCGGTTTCCGGCATCGCCACCTTCAAGGCCGCCGCCGAGGTGCGCGAGATCATCGCCGTCCTGCCCGCCGACCGCATCATCGTCGAGACCGACTGCCCCTATCTGGCGCCCGTGCCGCACCGGGGCCGCCGCAACGAGCCGGCCTACGTGACCCATGTTCTCGACAAGCTGGCCGAAATCCGCGGCTGGTCCCGCGACGAGGCGGAGGCGCGGACGACGGATGCCTTCTTCGCCCTGTTCGACCGCATTCCCCGACCGGAGGGTGCATGAGCGGAGATCTGGAGGTGGTGATCCTAGGCAGCGGTTCGTCCGGCGGCGTGCCGCGCGGCGACGGCGACTGGGGCGACTGCGACCCGGCCGAGCCCAGGAACCGCCGCCTGCGTTGCTCCCTGCTGGTTCGCCGCCATGGCCCCGAGGGCGTCACCACCGTCCTGATCGACACCTCGCCCGATCTGCGCGAACAGATGCTGGCGGCCGGGGTCAGACACATCGACGCCGTCCTCTACACCCACGACCACGCCGACCAGACCCACGGCATCGACGACCTGCGCACCTTCGCCGCCCGCGCCCGCCGCCGCCTGCCGGCCTTCATGGACGCCGCCACCCACGCGGCCCTGGGGCGCCGCTTCGACTACATCTTCGAGAGCCGCAACGGCTATCCGGCCCTGCTCGACGCCCGCGACCTGCCGCCCCACGGCCAGCCGTGGAGCCTCGACGGCCCCGGCGGCCCGCTCCCGGTCGTCACCTTCGACCAGGCCCACGGCCCGATCCGCTCGGTCGGCTACCGCATCGGCCCCGTCGCCTACTCCCCCGACGTCTCGGACCTCGACGACAGCGCCTTCGAAGCGCTGGCCGGCTGCGACCTGTGGATCGTCGACGCCCTGCGCTACACGCCCCACCCGACCCACACCCATCTCGACAAGACGCTGGACTGGATCGCCCGCTCGGGGGTCAGGAAGGCAGTGCTCACCAACCTGCATATCGATATGGATTACAAGGTGCTGTTGGCCATTGTTCCTCCGAACGTCGAGGTGGCGTTTGACGGTTGGACAGCGCGGCTGGCGCTCTAACCCAAAAATCCGCTCATCCCGGCGAAAGCCGGGACCCAGTGCTTTGGAAGATGCAGCCAGAGCGGACGCGCCCAGATATCTGTCCTGAAGCGCCGTCGCCTCGCTGGACAGAACTAGGTCCCGGCTTTCGCCGGGATGAGCGGGATGGACACTATCCCAGCAACCTGGCCGCCTGCGGGGCAAAATACGTCAACACGCCCGCGCAGCCCGCCCGCTTGAACGCGTGCAGGCTCTCCAGAATGGCCCGCTCCTCGTCCAGCCAGCCGTTGGCCATCGCCGCACGCATCATCGAATACTCGCCCGACACCTGGTAGGCGAAGGTCGGCACCCGGAAGGTCTCCGACACCCGCCGCACAATGTCGAGGTACAGCATCCCCGGCTTGACCATCACCGCGTCGGCGCCCTCGGCGATGTCCATGGCCACCTCGCGCAGCGCCTCGTCGGAGTTGGCGTAGTCCATCTGATAGGTCTTCTTGTCGCCGGTCAGCGCCCGGGCCGAGCCGACGGCGTCGCGGTACGGCCCGTAGAAGGCCGAGGCGTATTTCGCCGCGTAGGACAGGATCATCACGTCCGACAGGCCGTTGGCCTCCAGCGCCTCGCGGATGGCCTGCACCCGCCCGTCC
>JADGMZ010000168.1 GCA_015234495.1 Brevundimonas sp.
CGGCGATCTGGCGGCAGGTCAGGTCCGAATCGCCGGCGCGCATCACCGGGGCCGCTTCGCCGGAGCTGGTCGCGCAACCGCCGCAGGCGAGCGCCGCCGCCACGAAGAGATGAGCTTTCACGTTCCGTCCTCCACCATTCCGTCCGGGACAGAACGGAGGTGGAGGGCTGGGGTTGCCGATGCGCCCGATCAGGCCCGGACGGCGCGCGAGGCCTCCACGCCCAGGGCCTGCAGCGCCGCGGCGGCGATATGCTCGGCGTTGAGGCCCGCGGCGGCGTACATGGCCTCGGGCTTGTCCTGGTCCTGGAAGATGTCCGGCAGATGCAGGGTGCGGACCTTGAGGCCGGCGTCGAGCGCGCCCTTTTCCGCCAGCAGCTGCAGCACGAAGGCGCCGAAACCCCCCATGGCCCCCTCCTCCACCGTGATCAGGGCCTCGTGCTCGCGGGCGAGGCGCAGGATCAGGTCGGCGTCCAGCGGCTTGGCGAAGCGGGCGTCGGCGACGGTGGCCGAGACGCCGCGGGCGGCCAGGGCCTCGGCGGCCTTGAGCGATTCCTGCAGGCGGGTGCCGAGGCTGAGGATGGCGACGGTCGTCCCCTCGCGCACGATGCGGCCCTTTCCGATCTCGAGCGGGGCGGCCAGTTCAGGGATCTCGACGCCGACGCCGTCGCCGCGCGGATAGCGGAAGGCCGAGGGGCGGTCGTCGATGGCCAGGGAGGTGGAGATCATCGCGGCCAGCTCGGCCTCGTCGGCGGCGGCCATCAGCACCATGCCCGGCAGGGCGCCCATGAAGCCGATGTCGAACGAACCGGCGTGGGTGGCCCCGTCGGCCCCGACCAGTCCGGCGCGGTCCATGGCGAAGCGGACCGGCAGCTTCTGGATGGCGACGTCGTGGACGACCTGGTCGTAGCCGCGCTGGAGGAAGGTCGAATAGATGGCGCAGACCGGCTTCATCCCGTCGGCGGCCAGGCCGGCGGCGAAGGTGACGGCGTGCTGTTCGGCGATGCCGACGTCGTAGGTCCGCTCGGGGAAGGCCTGGCCGAACAGGTCCAGACCGGTGCCCGACGGCATGGCGGCCGTGATGGCGACGATGGAGGGGTCCCGGGTGGCGTGCTTGATCAGCTCGGTCCCGAACACCTTGGTGTAGCTGGGCGCGTTGGAGATGGCCTTGGACTGCTTGCCCGAGACGACGTCGAACTTGACCACCGCGTGCAGCTTGTCGGCGCTGCTTTCGGCCGGGGCGTAGCCCTTGCCCTTCTGGGTCACGACGTGGACCAGCACCGGGCGATCGTCGATCGCCGCGGCGTTGCGCAGGATCGGGACGAGATTGTCGAGGTCGTGGCCGTCGATCGGACCGATGTAGTAGAAGCCCAGCTCCTCGAAGAAGGTGCCGCCGACGACCATGCCGCGGGCGTATTCCTCAGCCTTGCGGGCCGCGTTGCGGAACGGGCGCGGCATGTGCTCGGCCACCGATTTTCCGAAGCGGCGGAAATTGCGATAGGCGCCGCCCGAGACCTGTTTGGCCAGATAGGCGCTCATGCCGCCGACCGGCGGGGCGATCGACATGTCGTTGTCGTTGAGGATGACGACCAGTTGCTTGGTCGTCTCCGCGGCGTTGTTCATCGCCTCATAGGCCATGCCCGCCGACATCGAGCCGTCGCCGATGACGGCCACAACCTTGTTGTCCGCGCCCTTCTGGTCGCGGGCGGCGCAGAAGCCGAGGGCGGCGCTGATCGAGGTCGAGGCATGGGCCGCGCCGAAGGGGTCGTACTCGCTCTCGGCCCGCTTGGTGAAGCCGGACAGGCCGCCGCCCATGCGCAGGGTGCGGATGCGGTCGCGGCGGCCGGTCAGGATCTTGTGCGGATAGCACTGGTGGCCGACGTCCCAGATCAGGATGTCCTTCGGGGTCTCGAAGACGTGGTGCAGGGCAACGGTCAGCTCGACCACGCCGAGGCCGGCGCCGAGGTGACCGCCGGTGACCGAGACGGCGTCGATCGTCTCGGCCCGCAGCTCATCGGCCAGCTGGCGGAGCTGGGGGATGTCGAGGCTCCGCGTGTCGGCGGGAAACTTGACCTGGTCGAGCAACGGGGTGTCGGGCATGGAGCAACTTGAACAGCGCCCGAAGCGGGCGAAACGAATGGCCTATTCCATGAACGCCTAGCACGGCGAAGACCAGTGAGGGATTCCTGAGGAGTCCGTGATGTCCCCGGATCAGGGCCGTTGCAGGGGCGCCCTGCACCGTCCTGGCGGCGGACCGGGGCTATGACCTCCGCTGGAGAACATAGTCCACGCTGGCCTTGAGGATTTCCGCGTCGGGGCCGAAGGGATCGAGGTGGGCGCGGGCCTGGTCGGCCAGGTGCGCGACCCTGTGCCGCGCCTGATCGACGCCCAGCAGGGTGACGAAATTGGTCTTGCCCTGGGCCTGATCCTTGCGGGCGGCCTTGCCGAGGATGTCCTCGTCGCCCTCGACGTCGAGCAGGTCGTCGACGATCTGGTAGGCCAGGCCGATGTCGTGGGCGAAGCTGGTCAGGGCCTGGCGTTCGGTTTCGCGGGCGCGGGCGATGATCAGGGGAATCTCGAAGGCGTAGGTGAACAGGGCGCCGGTCTTGAGCCGCTGCATGCGGGCGACGCCGCCCAGGTCGTCGCGGACGCCGAGCAGGTCGATCATCTGACCGCCGGCCATGCCGCGCGCGCCACTGGCCAGCGACAGGCGGGCGGCGAGCTCGCAGCGCACCGCCGCGTCCTGGTGGGTGTCGGGGTGCAGCAGGATGTCGAAGGCGGCGGTCTGCAGGGCGTCGCCGGCGAGGACGGCGGTGGCCTCGTCATAGGCGCGATGCACAGTGGGCCGGCCGCGCCGCATGTCGTCGTCGTCCATGCACGGCAGGTCGTCGTGGACGAGGCTGTAGGCGTGGACGCACTCCAGGGCGCAGGCGGCGCGCAGCACCGGCCGCTCCTCGATGTCGAACAGGCCGGCGGCCTCGAGGGCGAAGAAGGGGCGCAGGCGCTTGCCGGGGCCCAGGGCGGCGTAGCGCATGGCCTCGGTCAGGCGTGATTCGGGCCCGTCGGCGCGGGGCAGCAGCTCGTCGAGGGCGACGGTGACCAGGTCGGCCGTCTCGGCCACGCGGTCGATGACGCCCTGCTCCGGCGAATTGGCGGCGAGCACCGGGGTCAGAACAGCCTCCCGCCCACGGGGACGTCGCGATCGACGCCGACCAGCACCACCTCGCCCGCCGCATCGGGGAAGCCGAGGGTCAGGACCTCGGACATGAAGGGCCCGATCTGGCGCGGCGGGAAGTTGACCACGGCGGCGACCTTGCGGCCGACCAGCTGGTCCGGGGTGTAGTGGACGGTGATCTGGGCCGACGACTTCTTCACCCCGATGTCTGGGCCGAAGTCTATGGCCAGGCGGTAGGCGGGCTTGCGCGCCTCCGGGAAGGGATCGGCCCGGATCACCTCGCCGACGCGGATGTCGACCTTGAGGAAGTCGTCGAAGGCGATGCGCTCGGGCGGCTGCGGCATCACTCGAATGCGGCCGGTTCGGCGCCCTTCGGCTGGCCGTCGGCGCCGACCACGATCTTCTCGACGCGCAGCTGGGCGGCCTTGAGGCGTTCCTCGCAATGGGCCTTGAGGCGCGCGCCCTCCTCGTAGAGAACGATCGATTCCTCGAGCGGGGCCTGGCCGGACTCGAGGCGGGAGACGATCTGTTCGAGGCGCTGGAGCGCGTCTTCGAAGCTGAGTTCGGCGGGGGTGGGGGCGGCGTCTGTCATTTGGCGGCGACCCTAGAGGGGCAGAGGACTCGTCTCAAGCGGAGAGAGACTTGTCCTCCATCCGCTCATCCCCGCGAAAGCGGGGACCCAGTCCTGTCCAGCGTGACACGGGTGTTTCAGGACGAGGGTCGACGCGAGGTTTTCGGATGCCGCATCCCCCAAAGCACTGGGTCCCCGCTTTCGCGGGGATGAGCGGAGGTTTATTGCCGCCGCTCGTACCGCCGCTGGGACCAGTATTTGTAGCCCTGGTTTTCGACCAGCTTCCAGCCGTCGGCCTTCAGCCGCTTGCCGACCATGTGGTTGAAATAGCCGTGGGCGAGGACCAGCACGTCCTGGCCCGACTCGGCGCGGGCGATCAGGGCCTGGGCGGCCTGTTCGGCGCGGACCTCGGCCTCGCGGCGCGTCTCCTGGCCCTCGTGATGGTTGAAGGCGTGCCACCAGACGCGGGCCACCGCCCCCCAGTATTTCGGCGGCAGCTTGAACCACGAGGGGAAGCGCGGCGGCGGCAGGGGGGCCTCGTTGAACAGGGCGTCGCTCATCACCTCGCGGCCGGCGGCGATGGCGGTGGCGGTCTCCTGGG
>JADGMZ010000169.1 GCA_015234495.1 Brevundimonas sp.
CCTCAGGCTGGGGTTGCCGCCGCTGCCGCCCCAGGGCGACTCGTTGATGTTGGTGCTGGTGGCGCGGCCCTCGTTGAAGTCGATGTTGATCGAGGCGCGCATCTGGTCCATCCGCGGCCGGGCCAGTTCCCGCGCCGCGCCGAGGCGGACGAACAGGTTCTCGCGCACCTCGAAGGCCAGGTTCATGCTGGGCAGGATGTAGGTGTAGCTGTCGCCGTCGGAGACCGGCTGCGGCGTCGCCGGGTTGCCCGCCGCCACCGTGCCCTCCGAGCCCTGATCGGTGTGGACCACCTGGAAGCCCATGTTGCCGGTCAGCGGCAGGCCGAACATCGTGCTGTCGATGTCGGCCTTCCAGTAGGTCGTGAAGACCTCTTCGGACACGCTCCAGCCGAAGGCCAGCAGGTTGTCGTCCTGGGGCGCGAGCAGGTCATAGATGCCGCTGTCGACCAGGGCGAACGGGTCGTAGCTGATCATCGGCCCCAGCCCGAGGTAGGTCAGGTCGGTCGGCTCCAGCAGGAACTGGGACGGCACCGGCACGCTGGTGTTGTGCAGCGGGTCGGCGCGGTTGGCCGCCAGCGAGAGATAGTAGCGCTCGAGCGTCAGCTCCTTGTCGCGGCTGGTGACGTTGAAGCCGAAGGCGAAGCGGCTGAACGGCCCCTGGTCGTAGTCACGGCCGAATTCGCCGCGCACCGACGACAGCTCGTCGACGATGGAGGGGCTGTTGATGAAGCCGTCCTGGCCGCCCTCGATGCCGGCCGGATAGACGCCGCCGCCCCAGCCCTGGGCGCTGGTCAGCAGGATCAGGGTCGGGTCGGAGTAGTCCAGCGCCGAGGTGAAGGTGGTGCCTTCCGGCGTGGTCACGAAGCTGAGGGTGTCCAGCACGCCGTCGATGTTGCGGCCGGTGCCGGCGTTGGTCTCCAGCACCACGTCGGTGCGGTCGGCCTTGGAGTAGCTGAGGTCGAAGACGGCCGACCAGTTGTCGTCCAGCTGAACCTGGTTGTTCCAGCCCAGCGACGTCAGCTCGGCCGTGCGGCGATTGCCGTCGTTGCGGACGACGCCCTTCACATTGTTCCAGGTCCCGGCCACGACCATGCCGTCCTCGACCGTGAATCCGGGCTGGAGCTCCGGCCCCGGGCGACAGACGTCGGGCGTGCCCGGGCAGGCGCCGGCGCTGCCGCCCCAGGCCAGCGGGAATTCGATGCCGCGCAGGATCTGGGTGTTGTCGAACTCGGAATAGAAGACGTCGAAGGTGGAGCGCCAGCGGTCATGCGGCCGGTACTCCACCGTGGCCATGTAGCCGTCCCGGACCAGTTCGCTGGACTGCACATAGGGCTTGGCGCCGCCGATCACGAGGTTGGGGCCGGCCACCGCGTTGTCGCCCGGATATCCCCAGGCGTTGAAACGCTCGGCCTGGTAGGGCGTCGACATGTGGGCGTAGCCCAGCACCACGCCCAGGGTGTCGTCCATGAACTGGTCGATGTAGCTGACCGAAAAGCGCTGGCCGGTGTCCTCGGTGCCCGAGTTCAGGGCGCCGTAGTCGTTCCACTCGTAGCGGGCGTTCAGGGCGATGGCCTGGCGGCCGTACTCCAGCGGCCGGATGGTGCGCAGGTCGGCGGTGCCGGCCAGGCCCTGGCCGATCAGGGCGGCGTCCGGGGTCTTGTAGACCATCACGCTGCCGAGCAGCTCAGACGGATACTGGTCGAATTCCACGCCGCGGTTGTCGCCGGCGGAGACCTGTTCGCGGCCGTTGAGCAGGGCGGTGGTGAAATCCGGGGCCAGGCCGCGGATCGAGATGACCTGGCCGCGGCCGTCGAGGCGCTGGGCGGTCAGGCCTGGCAGGCGGGCCAGCGACTCGGCGATGGAGACGTCCGGCAGCTTGCCGATGTCCTCGGCGGTGACGACCTCGACGATCGAGGAGTTGCTGCGCTTCTCGGCGATCGAGCTCTCGATCGAGCCGCGGATGCCGGTGACGATCACCTCCTCGACTTGGGTGGCCTGCGCCTGGGGCGCGTCCTGGGCCGCCGGGGCTCCGGCGAAGGCGAGGGTGGCGACGGCGCCGACGGCGGCGCCCCCGAGAAGACGGGCGCGGCGGGTGACGAGGGTTCGCATCAGATTCTCCCTGGGAGCCGTCGCATTTCTGTCGAAGCGTCCGGCGTTATCGCAAAGTTATGCAAACTTATGGAAAGGATGCAAGCGTCTTGCGTCTGGCGTGGCTGTTTGGTGGCGATAATGCGGCGCCTTGCCCCCGCCTCGCTGCACCGCACAACGGCGCTTATTCTCGTTACGGCCGCATTCTGGCCCATGTCCGCCCGAGAGTTGACATCAATCCGTTCGGCTGCAAAAACTTGCAAATCGATCCGCCGACCCATGCAGGCTGCGGACAGTTCGGAGGGACGGAGGATGACCGGACGTCGCTGGCGGCCGAAGCAGGCGGGCGTGATCGCCCTGTGCGCCGCACTCGCCGCCACGGCCGTCCCGGCTGTCGCGCAGGAGGCCTTCCGCGAGCGGCCGCCCGAGGACGAGGTGATCTACTTCCTGCTGCCCGACCGCTTCGCCAACGGTGACCCGGCCAACGACCGCGGCGGCCTGGAGGGCGACAGGCTGGTCACCGGCTACGACCCGACCGACCCCGGCTTCTACCATGGCGGCGACCTGAAGGGGCTGACCGCACGACTGGACTACCTGCAGGGTCTCGGCGTCACCGCCCTGTGGATCGCGCCGCCCTTCGTCAACAAGCCGGTGCAGGGGCCGCCGGGTCAGGAGAGCGCCGCCTATCACGGCTACTGGATCACCAACTTCACCCGCATCGATCCGCATTTCGGGACCAACGAGGACTTCCGGGCCCTGGTCGGGGCGGCCCACGCCCGCGGCATCAAGATCTATCTCGACATCGTCATCAACCACACCGCCGACGTCATCCGCTACCGCGAGTGCCCGGCCAACGACTGCGGCTACCGCTGGAAAGGGGACTATCCCTATCAGCGCCGCGGCGGCCTCGACGGCGAGCCGATCAACGCCGGATTCAGCGGCGAGCCGGAAAGCGACTTCTCCACCCTCGTCCGGCCCGACTACGCCTACACGCCCTACGCCCCGCCGGGCGAGGAGACGGCCAAGGTCCCGGCCTGGCTGAACGACGTCGAATTCTACCACAACCGCGGCAACAGCGCCTGGTACAGCGAGGCGCGAATGGACGGCGACTTCGCCGGACTCGACGACCTGTTCACCGAGCACCCCCGCGTCATCGAGGGCTTCATCGACATCTACGGCGGCTGGATCGACGACTACGGCGTCGACGGCTTCCGCATCGACACCGCCCGCCATGTGAACCCGGAGTTCTGGCGGGCCTTCGTCCCCGCCATGCTCGAGCGCGCCCGGGCCAGGGGCGTTCCGAACTTCCACATCTTCGGCGAGACCTACGACTTCCAGTCCGGCACGGCGGCAATGCACACGGTCGTCGACGGCCTGCCCACGGTGCTGGACTTCGCCTACCAGCGCACGGTGCAGGACATGGTCACCGGCGTCCGGCATCCCGACGCCATGGGCTATCTGCTGATGGAGGACGCCATCTACGCCGGCGGCGTGGAAACGGCGCTGCGCCTGCCGACCTTCACCGGCAACCACGACATGGGCCGCATCGGGCATCTGATCCTGAAGGCCATGCCCGACATCTCAGACGCCGAGCTGCTGGACCGTTCGACCCTCGCCCACGCCCTCGTCCTGCTCGGCCGCGGCGTGCCGGTGATCTATTACGGCGACGAGCAGGGCTTCACCGGCGACGGCGACGACCGCCGGGCCCGTCAGGACATGTTCGAGACGCGGGTTCCCTCCTACGCCGATGACCGCCGGGCCGGCTCGGCCGCCGCCCCGTTCGACACCAGTGCAGACATGTACCGCCGCATCGCCGGGATGGCCCGGGTCCGCGCCGCCGACCAGCGCCTGCGCCGCGGCGCGGTCAAGGTCCGGGTCGCCGACCAGGAGCCCGGCATCCTGGCCCTGTCGCGACTGGATGATGACGGCGAGACCCTGGTGGTGTTCAACACCTCGACCGTGGCGCGCGACGTCAATGTTCCGGTCGAGACGGGCTCGCTGGAATGGCGCGCCCGGCTCGGCCAGTGCCCCGCCCGCGCCGCCGCGCCGGGCGCGATTTCCCTCTCCGTGCCCGCCCTGGGCTATCTCGTCTGCGTTTCCGAAGGTTGAGCGTGTCCAGTCAGAGTCTCGAGTCGCCGCATGTCCGGTCCGACGCCGCCGAATGGTGGCGCGGCGCCGTGGTCTATCAGGTCTATCCGCGCAGCTTCGCCGACACGAACGGGGACGGGATCGGCGACCTG
>JADGMZ010000170.1:0-2417 GCA_015234495.1 Brevundimonas sp.
CCGCCATCAAGCGCATCGACGAGGCCTTGAAGGCCAAGGAAGTTGAGATCATGCAGGTTTGACGGCGCGTTTTGCCGTAGGATACGCGCCGGTCATGCCCGTCCAGTCCCCAGAGTCCCAGCCCGCGCCGGACGGGCCGCGCCATGTCGCCCTGATCATGGACGGCAATGGCCGCTGGGCGCAGGCCCGCGGCCTGCCGCGCGCCATGGGTCACCGCGAGGGCGTCCAGGCGTTGAAGCGCACGGTGCAGGCCGCGCCGGCGCTGGGCATCCGCTGCCTGACCGTATTCGGCTTCTCGACCGAGAACTGGCGGCGTCCCGCCGAGGAGGTCTCGGACCTGATGGGGCTGGTGCGCTCCTATGTGTCCAGCGACCTGAAGCGGCTGGAGCGCGAGGGGGTGCGGGTGCGCATCCTCGGCCGCCGCGCCGGCCTGCCCGACGACATCGCCCGGATCGTCGAACGGACCGAGACCAGCACCGCCCACAACGACAAGTTCCTGCTGCAGGTGGCCTTCAACTACGGCGGTCGCGCGGACATCGTCGACGCCGCCCGGCGCCATATCGAGCGGCTGCAGGCGGGGGAGGCGACGGGGCCGCTGGACGAGGCGGCGCTCGAGGCGGGCCTGTCCACCGCCGGCGGGCCGCCGGTCGACGTCATCGTGCGGACCTCGGGCGAGCGTCGGCTGTCGAACTTCCTGCTGTGGGAGGCCGCCTACGCCGAACTGGTCTACCAGGACGTGCTGTGGCCCGACTACGGCCCGGAGGCTCTCGCGGACGTGGTCGAGCAGTATCGTAACCGGGACCGGCGCTACGGAGGGCTGGCGCCCGCCCCCGCGCTCGCGGCCGGCTGATGGCGATGCGGGCGGGCGACATAGGCCTCAGGGCCGCTTCGGCCGTGGTGCTGGCTCCGGCCGCCGTCCTCGGCATCTGGGCCGGCGGCGTCTGGTTCCTCGCCCTCATGCTGCTGGCCTGCGCCCTGCTGGCCATCGAATGGGCGATGATGAGCGCGGCCACGGCGTGGCGGGTGATGGCCGGCGCCGTCGGCTTCGGCCTGTTCGCGGCGGTCGTCTCCGCCCATGTCGAGCAGCTGTCTCTGGCGCTGGTCATGCTGGTGTTCTGCGCCGCCGCGGCGGGGATGTTCGCGCGCAGCCGCGGCCAGGAGGCGCTCGACGCCGCCTACGGAGTTCTCTACCTCGGCTGGCCGGCGGTGCTGCTGATCTGGCTCCGGGACGGCTCCGCGGCGGGAGGGCTGGCCTGGACCGTGTCGGCCTTCGCCATCGCCTGGGCCGCGGACATCATGGCCTATATGGTCGGCAGCCTGATCGGCGGCCCCAAGCTGTGGCCGCGCTTCTCTCCCAACAAGACCTGGTCGGGCTTCATCGGCGGGCTGGCGGCAGGCACCGCGGCCGGCGCCCTGCTGGGAGCGTGGCTGGATCTGGGCATCGGGCCGGCGTGGGGCGCCTTGCTGGGTCTGGCGGCGGCGCTGGCCACCATGGCCGGCGACCTCTGGGAGTCGGCCCTGAAGCGGCGCTACGGGGTCAAGGACGCGGGCAAGCTGATCCCCGGTCACGGCGGCCTGCTGGACCGCGTCGACGGCCTGATGTTCGCCGTGGTGGTGGTGGCCTGCGGACGGCTGCTGTTCCTGACCTTCGGAGCGGCGGCGTGATCCGGCGCCGCGTCACGGTGCTGGGCTCGACCGGCTCGGTTGGCGTCTCGACGCTCGAGCTGATGGAGCAGGCCGAGGCCACCGGAACCGGCGCCTTCGAGGTCGAGGCCCTGACCGGCGGCGCCAACATCGCCCGCCTGGCCGAACAGGCCCGCCGCTGGAAGCCGCGCCTGGCGGTCACCGCCGACCCGGCCCGGCTGGACGAGCTGCGCGAGGCGCTGTCGGGCACGGGCGTCGAGGCTGCGGCCGGCGACCAGGCGGTGATCGAGGCCGCCGCCGGCGATGCGGACTGGGTCATGGCCGCAATCGTCGGCGCCGCGGGCCTGCGCTCGGCCTGGGCGGCGGCGGAGACCGGGGCGACCCTGGCTCTCGCCAACAAGGAAAGCCTGGTCTGCTGCGGTCCGGCCCTGATCGAACGGGTGCGGCGCGCGGGCGGGCGGCTGATCCCCGTCGATTCCGAGCATTCGGCCATCTTCCAGGTCTTTCCCCACGAGGCGCCGCATCAGGTCCGCAAGGTGGTGCTGACGGCCTCGGGCGGCCCGTTCCGCACCATGCCGCGCGAGGCCCTGGGCGGGATCACTCCGGAGCAGGCCGTGGCCCATCCCAACTGGAGCATGGGCGCCAAGATCTCGGTCGACAGCGCCACCATGGCCAACAAGGGGCTGGAGGCGATCGAGGCGGCCTATCTGTTCGACATGCCCGCCGACCGCATCGACATCGTGGTGCATCCGGAATCGATCATCCACAGCATG
>JADGMZ010000170.1:2427-4323 GCA_015234495.1 Brevundimonas sp.
CCCTGGGCCGGCTGACCTTCGAGGCGCCCGACGAGACGCGTTTCCCGGCCCTGAAACTGGCCCGCGAGGCCCTGCGCGCGGGCGGCGCGGCTCCGATCGTGTTCAACGCGGCCAACGAGGTCGCGGCGCTGGCGTTTCTTGACCGTCGTCTGGCCTTTCTCAATATTGCCGCAGTCGTCGCCGACACCTTGTCGCGCGTGACGGCCTCGGGGGTGGAGTCCGGTTCCCGCAGCGCCTGCGACGCGGCCTTGGCCGTGGATGCGGAGGCGCGGCGAGAGGCGGAGTCGATCGTCCGGGGCCTGGCCGCGGCGGCCTGAACGGCGGAGGGTTACATATCGGCATGACGGGCTTCCTGGGCCAGGCGCTGCTCTACATCGTCCCGTTCCTGCTGGTGCTGACGTTCATCGTCACCATCCACGAGCTGGGTCATTTCCTCGTCGCGCGCGCCTTCGGCGTGAAGATCGACCGCTTCTCCGTCGGATTCGGCAAGACCATCGTCAGCCGCATCGACCGGCGCGGCACGGAATGGCGGCTCGCCTGGCTGCCGCTGGGCGGCTACGTCAAATTCTCGGGCGATCTCGACGCCTCCAGCGTGCCTGACGAAGCGGGCCTGGCCGAGCTGCGCCAGCGCGTCATCGCCGAGAACGGCCCGGGCGCCGAGCGCGACTATTTCCATTTCAAGCCGATCTGGCAGCGCGCCCTGATCGTCGCCGCCGGGCCGGCGGCCAATTTCGCCCTCGCCATGGTCCTGTTCACCCTGCTGTTCACGGCGGTAGGCGAGCAGGTGCTGGCCCCGCGGGTCGCCCAGGTGCAGCCGGGCAGCCCCGCCGCCGCCGCCGGCTTCCAGGCCAACGACGTGATCAAGGCCATCGACGGCCGGGCCGTAGCCGACACCTCCGACGTCACCCGTACGGTGATGATGAGCGCCGGCGACCCGCTGCGCTTCACGGTCGATCGCGGCGGCCGAGAGATCCTGCTGACGGCCACGCCGGAACGCCGGCTGGAGAATGACCAGATCGCCGGCCGGGTGCGAATCGCCCGGATCGGACTGGGCATGGACCGGCGCATCGAGGATTTCAGCTTCCGCCGGCTCAATCCCGTCCAGGCCTTCGGCAAGGGCGTCGAGACGATCGGCTCAACCGTCGGCACGACCGTGACCTATATCGGCCGCATCTTCGCCGGCAAGGAATCGGGCGACCTGCTGAACGGTCCGATCGGCATCGCCAAGGCGGCCGGCGGCGTGACCCAGCAGGCCATGGCCGCCAACCCCGATCCCGGCTGGATGGCCGCCAACCTTGCCCTGACCTTCCTCAGCTTCGCCGCCCTGGTCTCGATCGGCATCGGCATCGTCAACCTGCTGCCGATTCCCGTGCTCGACGGCGGCCACCTGCTGTTCTACGGCTATGAAGCTGTGGCGCGCAGGCCAGTCCCGGCCCGGGTTCAGGAGGTCGGATACCGCGTCGGCCTTGCTTTGCTGGCGGGATTGATGTTGTTCGCCACCTGGAACGACCTGCAGAAAAACGGCCTGTTCACCTTCCTCGGCGGGCTCGCCTGATGAGCCGACGCCAGCCCCCGATGGTTTCCCGCATGATCCAACACGACGCGTCCGCCCTTCGTATCGCCCGCGGCCTGAGCCCGAGCCTTCTGGCCCTCGTGGTCGCGGCCGGCCTGTCCGGCCCTGTCCTGGCCCAGACCGCCCCGGCCCAGGAGCCCGCAGCGGCCGAGCCCGTGGTCCGGATCGCCCCTGCGCCGCAGGAGGCGGACGACGAGCGGGTGGTCATCAACCGCATCCTGGTGCGCGGCAACCAGCGCATCGACCAGACCACCGTCCTGTCCTACCTGCCGATCCAGCCGGGCGACACCATCGACCCGGCGGTGCTGGACGTGGCCGTGCGC
>JADGMZ010000171.1 GCA_015234495.1 Brevundimonas sp.
CCAACTCCTCGCCCGCGAAGGACGGATTGCGCACCACGTCGGCCATCACGGCCAGGGTCTCGTCGAACACGTCCTTCGGCGCATTGGCGTAGACGTTGGTGAAGTCCGGGCCCGAACCGGCCCCGATCTCGGCGCCCAGCTGCTCCAGGGCGGTGGCGATCTCCGGGGCCGACCGGCCGCCTGCGCCCTGGGTCAACAGGGCGGCGGTCATCGAGGCCACGCCCGGCTTGCCGACCGGATCATTGGCCGAGCCGGCGTCGAAATTCAGTCGCGCCGAGACCAGCGGCAGGCCATCCGTCGGCGCCACCAGCACCCGCATCCCGTTGTCGAGGCGGAAGTCGGCGATCGCCGGCGTCGCCGGCGACACCTCGGGCCCGGCCTCCGGCAGGCGGGCCCGCTCGGCCTCCGGCAGCAGAGTCGCCACCGGCCGGGCAGGGGCCAGCTCCGCCACCGTCACCGGCGCGTCGACGTTCATGTTCTGCACGCTCGGCGGGTTCTGCTCGTCGGCGGGCAGGTAGTTGAGGGTGATCTGCCGCTGCGGCGTCAGATAGCGCTGCGCCACCCGCTGCACGTCCGCCGCCGTCACCGCCTGGATCTCGGCGATCTCGCGGTCGGCGGCCGTCGGGTCGCCGGTCATGATCAGGGCCATGCCCAGGGTGGTGGCCCGGTCCTCGACGCTCTCGCGGCCGCGCAGGGCGTTGGCGACCAGCTCGTTCTTGGCCTCGGCCAGCTCGGCCGCCGTCACCGGCGCGTCGCGCAGGCGGGCGATCTCGGCTTCCAGCGCCGCCTTGCCCTCTTCCGCCGTCTGGCCCTGGGCCATGATGGCGAAGGCCGTCAGGTTGCCGGCCTGCTGGGCGAAATCGGGGTTGGAGCTGGCCTGTGCGGCGATCTGCTGCTCATAGACCAGCGAGCGGTACAGCCGGCTGCTCTCGCCGGTCGACAGGATGCCGTCCAGCACGGTCAGGGCGGCGCGATCCTCGTGCGCATAGGGGACGGTGTTCCACGCCAGCGCCACCGCCGGCAGCGGCACGTTCGGGGCGTAGTAGGTGGCCGAGCGCGGCCCGGTCGGCTCCGGCTCGGTCACCGCATTGGTCGGCATCGGCGTCGAGGGCCGCTGCAGCGGTCCGAAATACTGGTCGACCCAACCGTCCAGCTGGGCCTGGTCGAAGTTGCCCGCCACGATCAGGATGGCGTTGTCCGGCCGGTAGTAGGTGGCGTGGAAGCGCAGCACGTCTTCCAGCGTCGAGGAATCCAGCTCCTCGATCGAGCCGATGCCCGGCCGGCGGTAGGGGTGCTCCTGGTAGATGGTCTGCGGCGCGAACAGGCCGAACAGCCGGCCGTAGGGGCTGGCGAGGATGCGCTGGCGGTACTCCTCCTTCACCACGTCACGCTCGGAAATGAAGGTCGGCTCGTCGACCACCAGCGAGCCCATGCGATCCGCCTCGGCGAACAGGATCCGCTCCAGATGGTTGGCCGGCACCACCTCGTAATAGGCGGTGACGTCGTCGGCGGTGAAGGCGTTGTTCATGCCGCCGACGTCCTCGGTGAGCCGGTCGAAGCTCTCCGTCGGCATGTTCTTCGTGGCCTTGAACATCAGGTGTTCGAACAGGTGGGCGAAGCCCGAGCGGCCGGCCGGGTCGTCCTTGGAGCCGACGCGGTACCAGACCTGAACCGTCACGTTGGAAGTCGAGGCGTCGCGCGCCGAATAGACCTCCATGCCGTTGTCCAGCACCCGCCGGGTGAAGCCCAGCGGCGGCACCTCGACGGCGGCCTGCGCCGGGGCGGTCGCGGCGACCGGCGCCGGGCCATGGGCGACGGCGACGGCGGGCAGGCCCAGCAGCAGGGCCGAGGCGGCGACGGACAGGACAAGGCGGGATTTCATGGACGGACTCCGGACGCGGGACAGAGGCGCCGGACCCTATCAGGCGGGAATCCCGCCCCGCACCTTACGGGTTCGTAATGTCGGGCTCAGTCGAGCTTCAGGGCGTCCGCCAGCAGCCGGGCCTCGGCGGCGCGACTGGAGCCGGTGCGCCAGGCGACCACGATCTCGCGGCGCGGCGACCTGGCCGAGATCGGACGCACCACCACCCCAGGCATGTCGGCCAGGCCGGCGCGTACCGCCATCTCGGGCAGGAAGCTGACCCCCAGGCCCGAGGACACCATCTGCACCAGGGTGTGCAGCGAGGTGGCGGCGAAGACGTCGTCGCCCTTGGGCGGGTCGAT
Source organism: Brevundimonas sp. (assembly GCA_015234495.1). Taxonomy (GTDB): domain Bacteria; phylum Pseudomonadota; class Alphaproteobacteria; order Caulobacterales; family Caulobacteraceae; genus Brevundimonas. The sequence continues at coordinate 2,224 of JADGMZ010000171.1, forward strand.
GTCGAAGGCGGCCAGGGCCTGGTCGCGCAGGCAGTGGCCGTCCTCGAGCAGGATCAGGTCCTCGGCCTTCAGCGACCCCGGCGGAATCGGCCCCTTGCCGGCCAGGGCGTGGCCGATCGGGGCGGCGGCCAGGATCTCGTCGTCGCCGATGCGGGCGTGGTCGATGCCCTGGGCGGCGTAGGGCAGGGCGATCACCGCCGCGTCCAGCTGGCCGGCCTTCAGCCCGGCCACCAGCCGCGGCGTCAGGTCCTCGCGAATGAACAGGCGCAGCGCCGGATAGGAGTCCTTCAGCGCCGGCAGCCGGGCCGGCAGCAGGAAGGGGGCGACGGTGGGGATCACCCCCAGGCGGAATCGGCCGGACAGCGGCTTGCCGGCGTTGCGCGCCGCCTCCACCAGGTCCTCGGTGCGGGCCAGAACGTCCTCGGCCCGGCGCACCGCCTCGGCCCCGACGGCGGTCAGCTGTACGGCGCCCCGGGTGCGCTCGACCACCGGCGCGCCGAGGATCTTCTCCAGCTCCTGCACCCCGGCCGAGAGCGCCGGCTGGCTGACGTGCGCCGCCTCGGCCGCGCGGCTGAACGAGGCATGCTCGGCGAGGAGCTTGAGATAGTGGAGCTGGCGCAGGGTCGGGAGCATGCGCTGAGATAGGGCGGTTCTATTGCGGAATCAAAGACAATCGACGCGATCTATACCTCGTCGAGCGGTCCGAACCATCGCATCCGGCAGGCCATCATCGCCGTCTCGCCGAGCCGGTCGACCAGCCGCCAGTTGACCACGGCCCCGATGGGGGCGCCAACCACCGGGATCAGCTGGGCCATCTTGGCCAGGTCGATATAGTCCCGGTACTCCTGCTGGAAGCGGCGCCAGTCGTAGTCGGCGACCTCCGTCGTCCCGGCGTCCGCGATCCAGTCCTCCAGCGCCCGCAGCGCCTCGGGCCGCCGCTTCGGACTGGCGAAGGCCAGGTGGAAGATGTGCAGCAGAAACAGCCGCTCGCCGGGCGCCCCGCCGCCCCAGCCGTAGACGGCGACGATATCGGCCAGCATGCGCACCTTGATGGCCATCAGGGCCGGGAAGTCGGCCGCCGCCAGCACGAAGCCGCCGGCCCCGGCGACGCCGCCCTCGACGCCGGCGGTGGTGCGGTAGGTCTTGATCAGCGCCCGGGCCTTCGCCTCCCGCGCCGCCAGCGAACCGCCCGCCGGCGGTCGCGCGTTTAGCACCTCCGAGCCGGTCAGTATGCCCCTGGTCATGGCCTCGACGCCGGAGGTGACGATGGCGTGGATCCGCTCCGGTATGGCCCGGTTGATCCGCTCCTGCGTCGCCCGCGAGGCCTTGTCCCACAGGCCCGGCCGCTTCAGCACCTTCGCGCGCCAGGCCTGCAGTTCGGCGCGGATCGCGCCCTCGTCGGCGACCTTCAGCAGGCCGTCGGGCACGTCCCCGGCCGCGACCATCTCGGGCAGGGTCCGGCGCGGGCTTTCGGGGGGTCGGCTCATGGTCTCTCCGTGACGCGGCGTCACGGTTGCAGGCCCGGGCCCGCGGGTCTAGACCCCGCCCGACAGCGGTTTTCGACCGCCCCCACCTTCCTCCCGGAGACGAACACCCATGGCTCGCGCGAAGATCGCCCTTATCGGCGCCGGCATGATCGGCGGCACCCTGGCCCACGTGGCGGCGCGCGAGGCGCTGGGCGACGTCGTCCTGTTCGACATCGCCGAGGGCACGCCCCAGGGCAAGGCGCTGGACATCGCCGAAGCCACCGCCGTGATCGGGACCGACGTGGCGCTCAAGGGCGCCAATGACTACGCCGACATCGCGGGCGCCGACGTCTGCATCGTCACCGCCGGCGTGCCGCGCAAGCCGGGCATGAGCCGCGACGACCTGATCGGCATCAACCTGAAGGTGATGAAGGCCGTCGGCGAGGGCATCAAACAGCACGCGCCCAACGCCTTCGTCATCTGCATCACCAACCCGCTCGACGCCATGGTCTGGGCCCTGCAGAAATTCTCGGGCCTGCCCAAGGAGAAGGTCGTCGGCATGGCCGGCGTGCTCGACTCCGCCCGCTTCGCCTATTTCCTCGCCGAGAAGACCGGCGTGTCGG
>JADGMZ010000172.1 GCA_015234495.1 Brevundimonas sp.
GATCCGCGTACCTTCGGCGCTCATTCCCTACATGGGCGGCGTCGAGCGGATCGCCGCCGGCTGAGCGGAAAGGGAAGATGATGCGGACGTTGCTGGCTTTGGCGGGGGCCGTGGCCCTCGCGGGATGCGGGACCATGGCCGGGAACACCGGCCCGGCGCCGGCGGGGCTGGACCTGGCGGGCGGACAGTTCGAGGGCTGGGTCCGGGTCACCGGCGAGGAGTTCCAGCTGTTCGCCGAGCAGCGCGACCTGCGCAATCCCGGCGCGCGGGCCTGCGTGAGCGGGGCGCTGCCGCGCAACCTGCAGCGGTCGTCGGGGGATATCTCGGGTTCGCAGGTGCGCTTCTTCGGCCGGACGCTGGCGTGGAGCGAGCGCAACCAGCCGGAGACCCATGACTGGCAGGGCTCGAACATCACCAACGGCTGCCGCAAGGACGTGGTCATCCTGGCCGACCGGGTCGAGGTGATCAGGTAGGGGCTGCCGTCTCCGGCCGGCGCGAGCCTGGGCGCCGAAGGTTCTTCACAACGGGCACAACGCGCCACAAGGGGCACGTCGGGGCCGGCTCCTTCTGCGGCGCCCGCAGGGCAAGGCATTGATTCCTGGCCTGCGGCCCGCTGACCGGCGGGCCTGCTCGCTCCCGTCGTGATCGTCGTGTTGCGTTGCGATCGTCGTGATGAACCCGACCGGCCCTGCCGGACCCGCCGCCCCGCCCAAGGGCATTTTTCGGATGCGCCGCGGCGGTCTTCGGACTAGTCAGACCGGCATGCGAATCCTGCTGACCAACGACGACGGCATCGAGGCCGAGGGGCTGGAGTGTCTGGAGCGGATCGCGCGCACCCTGTCAGACGACGTCTGGGTGTGCGCGCCGGCCGTGGAGCAGTCGGGCAAGGGGCGGGGCATCACCCTGACCGAGCCGCTGCGGGTCAACCGGCTGGGCGACAGGCGGTTCGCGGTGACGGGGACGCCGACCGACTGCGTGGTGCTGGCGGTCAACGACCTGATGGTCGACGCGCGACCCGATCTGCTGCTGTCGGGGGTCAACCGCGGGCACAACGTCGGCGAGGACTGCTCCTACTCCGGGACGGTGGCGGGGGCGCTGCAGGGGATGGCGTTCGGCATCCGCTCCATCGCCCTGAGCCAGAGCCTGGAACGCTTCCACGACGAGGTGCGCGCGCACTGGGAGACGGCGGAGGCGTTCGCGCCGGGGATCATCGAGCGGCTGCTGGAGCAGCCGTGGCAGTCGGGGGTGGTGATGAACCTGAACTTCCCGGCCCTGCCGCCGACCCTGGTCAAGGAGGTGGAGGTGACCCGCCAGGGCTTCCGCGACATCGGCGAGATGCATGCGGTCAAGCGCACCGACCTGCGCGGGCGGGACTATTACTGGATGAGCTTCCGCGGGACCAAGCAGGAGCACGCCGACGGCACCGACCTGAGGGCCATGGACGAGGGGCGCATCTCGGTGACGCCGCTGCATATCGACCTGACCCACATGCCGAGCGTCAACGACCTGAAGGGCCAGCTGGGCGGGTCGCCGCCGAAGGCGAGGACGGCGGCGTGAAGTTGAACGACGACCGCGCCGGCCGTTTGATCCTGGGGCTGCGCCAGCAGGGGGTGACCGACCCCCGGGTGCTGGCGGCGATGGAATCGATCGACCGGGCCGTCTTCGTGCACGAGAAATTCCTCGATCAGGCGTGGGAGGACCAGGCGCTGCCGATCGACTGCGCCCAGACGATTTCGCAGCCCTACATCGTCGGCCTGATGACCCAGGCGCTGGACGTGCAGCCGCGCCACCGGGTGCTGGAGATCGGCACCGGCAGCGGCTACCAGGCGGCGGTGCTGAGCCGGCTGGCGCGCTATGTCTATTCGGTGGAGCGGTACCGCAGCCTGCTGACCGAGGCCGAGCGGCGGCTGAAGGAGCTGAAGATCGACAACGTCATCACCCGCCACGGCGACGGCGGACTGGGCTGGCCGGAACAGGCGCCGTTCGACCGGATCATGGTCACGGCGGCGGCGCCGGGCGAGCCGACCGAACTGCTGCACCAGCTGAAGCCGGGCGGGATACTGGTGTGCCCGGTGGGGCGGTCGTCGGTGCAGCGGCTGCACCGGTATGTGAGTCTCGAGGACGGCTCGTTCCGCAGGGAGAGCCTGGCCGAGGTGCGGTTCGTGCCGCTGGTCGAGGGGACGGCGAAGGAGGGGTGAGGGATGAGGGATCAGGCAGCAGGCAGCAGGCAGCAGGTGGTGAGTACTGAGGGGATGGGCAGCCATCCCACGCCGCCGACGGCCGCGATATCGGTGTCCCTGCTGCCCTTTGCCTGCTGCCTGTTGCCTTTCCATTAACCCTTCCGCCCAACTTTGGCGCGGTTTGCGGGGTCTGGTCCGAAGGGGCGAGAGTCGAGTTTGAGGAGCGGGCGCATGATCGGGATCAGGGCGGGGCTGAAGGCGTTGGCAGTGCTGGGGGCGGTGAGCCTGACGGCGGCCTGCGCCAGCTATCCGAACGAGCCGCGCTATTCGATCTTCGCCGAGGCGCCGCCGCCGCCGGCGCGCACGCCGGCCCATGCGCCGACGCCGGTCCCGAGCGGCGAAGGGGTGCTCGGGCCGACCCCGGCCAGCGCCGAGGCGCCCTCGCCGGCGCGGGCGCCGATCAGCGAGATCGACGGCGGAGCGCTGGACGCGCCGGCGGCCCCGGCCTCGCCGTATGGGCCCCGCCCGGCCCCGGCCGCCCGTCCGGCCTCGGAAGGATTCGCCAGCCCGCCGCCGCCCGCCTCGGGCCCGGCGGTGGCCGGGGCGGTCTATGAGATCCAGCCCGGCGACACGGTGTCGGGCATCGGCCGGCGATTCCAGACGCCGGTGCAGACCCTGATCGACCTGAACGGCCTGGGCCCGCGCGCCGACGTGTCGCCGGGGCAGAGGCTGATCCTGCCGACCACGGCGGTGGACATCGGCGGCGATCCCTACGCCACCGGGCCGACGCCGGCCGGGATGCGGCTGGCCGACGCCGGGGTTCCGCCGCCGCCGCCGCCGCCGCCGTCGCGCGAGCCGGCCGCCACGGCCGGGCCGACCGGCGCGGCCCCGGCGGCGACCACGGTGTCGCTGGACTGGCCGGTACGCGGCGAGATCCTGAGACGGTTCGGGCCGGTGGGCATGGGCGAGCGCAACAACGGCATCAACATCGGCGCGCCGGAAGGCAGCGAGGTGCGGGCCTCGGCGGCGGGGCGGGTCGGCTATGTCGGCGACGACCTGGCCGGGCAGGGGCTGACGGTGCTGATCGTGCACCGCGACGGCTGGCGCTCGGTCTACGGCCACCTGGGCCGGGCGATGGTGCGCGATGGCGACGACGTGCAGGCGGGCCAGGCCATCGGCACGGTCGGGACCACGGCCGGGGACGGCCGGCCCTCGATGCATTTCGAGACCTGGCGCATGCGCGACGACGAGCCGACGGCGATCGATCCGCTGAGCGTGTTGCCGCGCTGACGCAAGCGACGGATTCCGGCGGGGCGGCGCGTTGCATTGTGCGGCGGCGCGCCCTAGGTTCCGCGCCTCGTTTTCAAGGGGCGTCGGGCCCCGGTATCCAGAGATATCCTTAGATGACTGCCTCTGACGGCGGCCTGATGGCCATGTTGATCCAGTTCGCGCCGATCATCCTGATCTTCGTGATGGGCTATTTCCTGCTGATCCGGCCGCAGGTGAAGCAGGCCAAGGCTCACCGCGAGATGGTCGCCGGCCTGAAGCGCAACGACTCGGTGGTGCTCTCGAACGGCATGATCGGCAAGGTCACCCGGGTCGAGAACGACGAGGCCATGGTCGAGATCGCCCAGGGCGTGAACGTCCGCGTGGTCAAGGCGATGATCAGCCAGGTGCGCGACCGCGCCGGCGTCGCCGCCAACGACACCAAGACCCTGGCCAAGTCCTGACGCCGTTCTGAAAGGTCGGGGGAGTCCGCATGGTCCATCTGTCGCGCTGGAAGGTCATCCTTCTCGTCCTTTCGTTCGCGTTCGGGGTGTTCTTCGCCTATCCGAACATGCTCAGCGCCGAGCAGAAGGCGGCGCTGCCGGGCTGGCTGCCCAAGAGCGGGGTCAACCTGGGCCTCGACCTGCAGGGCGGCTCCTACCTGCTGCTGGAAGTCGACGTGCCGGCCATGCGCGAGAAGCGCCTGACCAACCTCGGCGAGGACGCGCGGACAGTGCTGGGCGAGGTCGGGATCGAGATTTCGGGCATCGTGCAGGATGACTCCGGCGTGGTGGTCACCCTGGCCGATCCGGGGACGATGAGCCGGGCGCTGGAGGCGATGCAGCCGCTGATGGGCGG
>JADGMZ010000173.1 GCA_015234495.1 Brevundimonas sp.
TTCCGCTGAAGCGCATCGGCGAGCCCGACGACGTGGCCTACTGCGTCCTCTACCTCGCCTCGGACGAGTCGAAATTCGTCACCGGCGCCGAGTTCAGGATCGACGGCGGCATGCTGGCGCAGTGAGGGGGGCGGGAAGCCGCCGACCGCTCACTCCACCAGGTCGACCGGCAGGATCTGGCTGGAAAGCAGGGTCTCCATGGCGTCCCAGCGGTCGCCGCCCTGCCCCTCGACCCAGGCCTGGACCACGTCCCGGCCGAGGCCGTAGTTGATGATGTAGCTGCGGTAGGTGTCGATGAAGCGCAGCCGCTGGGTCGCCTTGGCGCGGTCGGCGAGGCTGTATTTCATCAGTTGCCCGATGGCTGTGTCGCGGTCGATGCGGCCGGCGAGGTAGGCGTCGGCGATGGTGTATTCGGCCCGCGCCAGCCGCCGGGTCAGGGCCTGAAGCTCGGCCTTTTTCCCGGCCGTGGCGGGGTCCAGCCCGGCCAGCGGGAACAGCACCTCGCGCTCGAAGGCCAGGGCCTCGTCGCCGGGGAAGGCCAGGTCGATGCCGTAGTTGGCGCTGCCCTCGGCCACGAAGCTCATCGGCGAGAACAGCGGATAGACGCTCATTTCCACCCAGCCCCGCCCGTCGACGAAGGTCTTCTCCAGCAGGGCGTTGTAGACGTGGTGGCCGGGATAGCCCTCATGGCAGCCCAGATCGATCGCCCGCTCGGTATAGATCGGGAAGTCCGCGTTGATCTCGATCTTCGACTGCGAGTCGCCCTGGTAGTAGTTGTACCCGGACCACGGCTTGTCGCCGACGAAGGCGAGGGTGAAATTCTCGTGGGCCGGCAGGTCGATGTGCCGGGCGGTGCGGCGACGGCATTCGGCGATGGCGGCGTCCATCACCACCTGCAGCCGGTCCTTCGGGATGACATAGTGGGACTTGAACCCGGTCACCCGGTCCGCGAGCGAACCGGCCCCCGGCAGCAGGGCGTCGATCTCGGCCAGCACCGGATCGTAGGACGACAGCGGCGCCAGTTCGGGGCGGATGCCGAACAGGGCCTCGGCCTCGTCGGCGAAGCTCATCTTCTCGCCGGACAGCATGCGCAGCCGCGCCGCCGCAGCCGACACATGGGCCAGCAGATAGGCCTTGCGCTGGGCCACGGCCGGCCCGGCCCCGGCGGTCGGGACGGCGTCCAGCCGGTCGGTCAGGGCCGCGGCGCCGTCGATCAGTTCGGGCACGGTGCGGGGACTGGCTTCGGCCGCGGCAGCCCATTCCGGCGGGCCGTAGTAGGCGTCGACATAGCCATCCTCGTGCTCGCCGATCTCGAGGATCAGGGCGACGTAGTCGCGGGCGATCCCGTCCAGGGCCCCGCCCGCGCCGCCGGGCGCCGCCGGGGCCGTCGCGCAGGCGCCGAGCAGGCACAGCAGGCTGATCAGGAACGCGCGCATCGGGACCTCCCATCGGTGAGCGGCCGCACGCTAGGCGTTGCGGCCGCGCTCGCCAAGCGACTGCGCATTCGGGATTGAGAGCGGCGCGGTCCTGCTGTAAGGCCCTTCGTCCCGGCCCCGGCCGCAACGCACCCGTAGCTCAGCTGGATAGAGTACTGCCCTCCGAAGGCAGGGGTCAGAGGTTCGAATCCTCTCGGGTGCGCCATCTCCGCCTTTGATCCGCGTCTGTCGCCCTCTTGCCAAGCGGGCGGCGCGGGTGATCATGTCGGGGGTGGATCCGGGGAGGTCGCAATGAGAATCGCCGTGCTGCTGGGGGTCGCCGCGTTCGCCTTGGGAGGGCCGGCCGCGGCCGAGACCTGGCAGGCCTTTTCGCGCAGCGCCAACAACGCCTTCATGGCCGACGCCGACAGCATCGTCGCCGTCGACGGGATCACCTCGATCAAGGTCGCCACCGTGCCCCGCGCGGGCGAGGCGGGCGACCTCAGCCATTCGGTCGAGACCTACCAGTTCCGCTGCGACGCCAATCAGTGGCGCACCGCCGGCGTGATCGAGTACGGGCCGGATGGCGCCGAGGCCGGGCAGTATCCCGAGCCCGACGCTGCCTGGGAGCCGCTGCGGCGGGACACCATGCCCAACTATCTCAAGGAGATCGCCTGCGACGGCGCCCGCGCCGTGCCGCCACACTGGCCGTCGATCCAGGCCTTCGTCGAGGCGGGGCGGCCCTAGAGCCGCCCGCCGCCGTCAGGCGTCGACGGCCGCGTCCAGGGCGTTGGCCTGGATGAACTCGCGGCGCGGCTCGACCACGTCGCCCATCAGCTTGGCGAACAGGTCGGCGGCCTCGTCCTCGTGCTCGACCTCGACCTTCAGCAGGGTGCGGGCGTTGGCGTCGAGCGTGGTTTCCCACAGCTGTTCCGGATTCATCTCGCCCAGGCCCTTGTAGCGCTGGATGGCGATGCCCTTCTTGCCCGCGTCCAGAACCGCCTCCAGCAGGTCCAGAGGTCCGCGGACGGTGACAGTCTTGTCCTTGCGACGGTAGATCGCCGGCTTGTCGAACAGGCCCTCGAAGGCGCCGGCGCGCTCGGCCAGGCGGCGGGCGTCCAGCGAGCGGATCAGGGCCTCTTCCAGCACGATGCGTTCGGTGACGGCGCGACGCACCCGCTCGAACACCACCGCGCCCTGGGCGCCGGGCGCGCCGCCCCATTCGCCGTCGCCTTCCTCGGCGTAGAGGTTGAGGCGGGCGGCGGCCTTCGAGGGGTCGGCCGGCGACTCGTCGAACAGGCCGGCCAGGGCCGCCTGCTCGACCGCAAAGGCGGGCGCGCGCTGCGACAGGCGGTCGACGCCGGCCTTGAAGGCCTTGGCCTCGCGCACCAGGGCCTGCAGGTCGAGGCCGACGCGGCGCTCGCCGTTGGGCAGGTCCAGCTCGGCCTCCGAGGAGCCTTCCTCGATGAGGTAGGCGTCCATCTCGGCCTGGTCCTTGATGTAGCGGCTCTGCTTTCCCTTGGAGACTTTATAGAGCGGCGGCTGGGCGATGTAGACGTGGCCGCGCGTGATCAATTCGGGCATCTGCCGGTAGAAGAAGGTCAGCAGCAGGGTCCGGATGTGGGCGCCGTCGACGTCGGCGTCGGCCATCAGGATGATCTTGTGATAGCGCAGCTTGTCGGCGTTGAAGTCATCGCGGCCGATGCCGGTGCCCAGCGCCAGGATCAGGGTGCCGATGGTGTCGGACGACAGCATGCGGTCGAACCGCGCCCGCTCGACGTTGAGGATCTTGCCGCGCAGGGGCAGGACGGCCTGGTTCTCGCGGTTGCGGGCCTGTTTGGCCGAGCCGCCGGCGGAGTCGCCCTCGACGATGAACAGTTCGGACTTGGCGGGATCGCGCTCCTGGCAGTCGGCCAGCTTGCCGGGCAGGGAGCTGATCTCCATCGCGGTCTTGCGCCGGGTCAGGTCGCGCGCCTTGCGGGCGGCCTCGCGGGCGGCGGCGGCCTCGACGATCTTGCCGACCACCAGCCTGGCCTCGGCGGGGTGTTCCTCGAACCAGGTCGACAGCCCTTCCGAGCACAGGTTCTCGACCGCCGGACGGACCTCGGACGAGACCAGCTTGTCCTTGGTCTGGGAGCTGAATTTCGGATCCGGCACCTTGACCGACAGGACGCAGGTCAGGCCCTCGCGGGCGTCCTCGCCCGAAACCGAGACCTTCTCCTTGCGGGCGGCGCCGGCGGCGTCGATGTAGCTGCCCATGACCCGCGTCAGGGAGGCGCGGAAGGCCGACAGGTGGGTGCCTCCATCCCGCTGGGGGATGTTGTTGGTGAAGCACAGCATGGTCTCGTGGTAGCTGTCGTTCCACCACAGGGCGAGGTCGAGCTCGATCCCCTCCTTCTTGCCGCGGATGACGATGACGTCCTTGAGCAGCGGCGTCTTTGACTTGTCGAGGTGGCGCACGAAGGCTTCGACGCCGCCCTCGTAGTGCAGCAGGATCTCGACGGGCTCGGCGCCGCGATGATCCGCCAGCTTGATGACCACGCCCGAGTTCAGGAAGGCCAGCTCGCGCAGGCGGTGTTCGAGCGTCTTCAGGTCGAAGTCGATGTGCGAGAAGGTGGTCACCGACGGATAGAAGGTCACCTCGGTGCCCGACAGGGGCTTGCCGGTGTCCTCGCGGATCGGAGCCTCGCCGGTGACGTGCAGGGAGGTGACCGTGTCGCCGCGCTCGAAGCGCATCTGGTGACGCTTGCCGTTGCGGTAGATGACCAGCTGCAGCCAGTCCGACAGGGCGTTGACCACCGAGACGCCGACGCCGTGCAGGCCGCCGGAGACCTTGTAGGAGTTCTGGTCGAACTTACCGCCGGCGTGCAGCTGGGTCATGATGA
>JADGMZ010000174.1 GCA_015234495.1 Brevundimonas sp.
TCCACTACCGCCGCGGCATCGAGGCGGCCGCGGCCGGCGCCGCCTGCCTGCGCATCAATCCGGGCAACATCGGCTCGCCGGACCGGGTGCGCGAGGTGATCCAGGCCGCCCGCGACCACGGCTGTTCGATGCGCATCGGCGTCAACGCCGGCAGCCTCGAGCGCGACCTGCTGGAGAAGTACGGCGAGCCCTGCCCCGAGGCCATGGTCGAGAGCGCGCTGAACCACGCCCGCATCCTGCAGGACCACGACTTCCACGAGTTCAAGATTTCGGTGAAGGCGTCGGACCCGTTCCTGACCGTCGCGGCCTACCAGCAGCTGGCCGAGGCCATCGACTGCCCCCTGCACCTCGGCGTCACCGAGGCGGGGCCGCTGCGCACCGGCACCATCAAGTCGTCGATCGGCATGGGGTCGATGCTGTGGGCGGGCATCGGCGACACCATCCGGGTCAGCCTCGCCGCCGACCCCGTCGAGGAGATCAAGGTCGGGTTCGACATCCTCAAGTCGCTGGGCCTGCGCCACCGCGGGGTCAACATCATCGCCTGCCCGTCGTGCGCGCGGCAGGGCTTCAACGTCATCGAGACCGTCGGCATCCTCGAGGAGAAGCTGGCCCATGTGACCACGCCGATGTCGCTGTCGATCATCGGCTGCGTGGTCAACGGCCCGGGCGAGGCGCTCTACACCGACGTCGGCTTCACCGGCGGCGGCAAGGGCTCGGGCATGGTCTATCTGAACGGCAAGACCGCCCACAAACTCGCCAATGAAGGCATGATCGACCACCTCGTCGAACTGGTCGAGGCCAAGGCGGCCGAGCTGGACGCCGCCCGAAACGCCGCCACGCCGGTCCCGGCCCCGGCCCTCGAACCGGCGGAATAGCGCCCGGGTTTGTCGGCACGGGCGGCGTCAGGCTAGGAAAGGCTCCCCTCTCGCCGCCGGACGCGTCATGACCCCATTTCCGCTCCTTCATCGCCTCGCGCTGTCGCTCGTCGCGGCCCTCGTCCTGCTCCCGGCCGGGCCCGGCCTCGCCCGGCCGCAGGCCGCCCCCGCGACGGAAGCCCCGGCCTTCGCCCCCGCTCACGTCCAGCTGTCGGCGCCCGACGGCCGCGCCATCGACGTCAGCGTATGGAAGGCTCCGGACGAACGGGCGGTGGTGGTCTTCAGCCACGGCTACAATGGCAGTCCCGCCGCCTATGAGCGGATCCTGTCGGAATGGGTCGAGGCGGGCTTCACTGTCGTCGCGCCCCTGCACGTCGACTCCCTGCGCCACCCGCTCCACGCCGAGGTCGACGGCCCCGGCGCCTTTCTGACGCGCCTCGTGGATCTCGCGGCCGCCCGCGGCTACGTGAAGGCCGAACACGCCGGCAAGCCGATCATCGCCGCCGGTCATTCCTTCGGTTCGCTGATGTCGGCGATCTCGGGAGGGGCGCTCACCATCGCCGGTCCTCAGGGCGATCCGGCCGTGAAGGCGGTCGTCGCCCTGTCGTCCGCGGGCGACCTGGAGGGCGTGGTCACGCCCGAGAGCTACGCCGAGCTGACTGTCCCGACCCTGATGATCACCGGCGACGCGGACCTTGTCCCGCAATACGTCCCCGACTGGCGGGCGCACCGCAGCCCCTTCGACCGCAGCCCGGCCGGCGACAAGATGCTGCTGGTCTTCGAGGGCGGCGACCATAGCCTGGTCCGCAACGCCGGCGAGGCCGATTTCGACCTGATGGTCCGCGCCTCCGTGGCGTTCATGGAGGCCCACGCCCTCGGCGATCCGGAAGCCCTTCAAACCCTCGAAGCCCTGACCGCGCCCGAGGGCGTCACCATCGAAAGGCGCTGAGCATGAAGCTCTACATCACCGCCCCGTCGCCCTACGCCCGCAAATGCCGCATCGTGGCGCGCGAGAAGGGGCTGGCCGGCCGGGTCGAGGAGATGGCGGTCGATCCCTACGCCAATGCGCCCGAGCTGCTGGCCTCCAATCCGCTGGTGCAGGTCCCGACCCTGATCGCGGACGACGGCCTGCCGCTGAACGACAGCCCGGTGATCTGCGAATATCTCGACGCGCTCGGCGAAGGCCCGCGCCTGCTGCCCGAGGGCGGCCCGGAGCGGCTGCGGGTGCGGCGGCTGGAGACGCTGGGGAACGGCGCGCTGGAGATGGGCGTCAAGCTGGTGCTGGAGAAGCGCCGGCCGGAGTCCGAGCGCTCGCCGTCGTGGATCGAGCGCTGGACGACCAACATGGGCCGGGCGCTGGATGCGCTGGAGGCGGCGGGGCCCGACGCCTCGCGCCTCGACATGGGGGTGATCACCGCCGGCGTGGCGGTGACGTGGATCGGCTTCCGCCACCCGGACCATGACTGGATGACGGGTCGGCCGGGGCTCGTGGCGCTGCAGGCGGCGCTGGAGGCGCGGCCGAGCTTCCGCGACACGGCGCCCGCCTAGGGAACCACGCCGCCGATCTGCAGCGCCTGATAGCCGGCCAGCAGGATGATCAGGCCGCCGACCATATAGGTCAGGACCCTGGCCGCCACGCTCTTGGTGATCCAGCCGGCGAAGGGGGCGGCGATCAGCCCGCCGACGATCAGGCCGCCGATGGCCCAGGCGTGGTGTTCCAGCGCGCCGCCGTCCCACCGTCCGCTCAGCAGGGCGACGAGGAAGGCCGCCGAGATGGCGCTGGTGACCAGCAGTTCGGCCGTGTTGACCGTGCCGATGGCGCGGCGCGGCTCGGCCCCCGCGCCGACCAGCGTCGAGGTCACCGTCGGACCCCAGCCGCCGCCGCCGATGGAGTCGAGAAAACCGCCGACCACGCCGAGCGGGCCGCTCAGCCGGGGGGGGAACTCGCGCCGCTTGACGTCATGGCCGGCCCGCCACAGCACCCATGCCCCGATGACCAGCAGATAGGCGAGGATGAAGGGCTTGATGGTCTCGCCCGGAACGCCGGTCAGGACATAGGCGCCGACCACCCCGCCGACGACGCCCCCGGCGGCCAGCGGCCAGAACAACGACCACAGGATGTTTCGGTGCATCACGTGCGACACGGCCGAGGCCCCGCCGGTGAAGATCTTGGCGACATGGACGCTGGCCGAGGCCGTGGCCGGCGGCACGCCAAATGCCAGCAGCACGGTGTTGGCGATGACGCCGTAGGCCATGCCCAGGGCCCCGTCGACGATCTGGGCCAGAAGGCCCACCGCCAGGAAGAGCAGAAACGTATCCATGCCCCCCCTTTTGCCCCGCGGAAGCGTTGCCGTCTCGATGAAAGACAGGTCGAGGCGTTTGGTTGCTGCGCCCTGCATCGACAGATCACGGGCCGTCGCGCTAAGGCTCCCCTCCCGTCAGCCGAGGAAACCCCGTCGTTGAGACTGCCCCAGGCCAAGCTCGATCAGGTGCTCGATCGCTTCCACCAGGTGGAGGCGCGCATGGGCGCGGCCAGCGACGGCGCCGAGATCGTGCGTCTGTCCAAGGAACACGCCGAGATGAAGCCGGTGGTCGACGCCGTCTCGGCCCTGGCTCGCGCCCGCGCCGAGATGGCCGACCTGGAGGCCATGTCCGACGATCCCGAGATGGCGGCGATGGCGGCGGAGGAGCTGGAGGCGCTGAAGGAGCGGCTGCCCGAGCTGGAGCGGGAGGTCGCCCTGCTGCTGGCCCCCCGCGACGCCGACGAGAATGCGAGCGCCGTGCTGGAAGTCCGCGCCGGCACCGGCGGCGATGAGGCGGCCCTGTTCGCCGGCGACCTGTTCCGCATGTATTCGCGCTACGCCCAGTCGCGCGGCTGGCGGGTCGAGGTCGACAGCGCCACCGAGGGCGAGGCCGGCGGCTACAAGGAGATCATCGCCACCGTCACCGGCGAGGGCGTCTTCGGACGGCTCAAGTTCGAGAGCGGCGTGCACCGGGTCCAGCGGGTGCCGACCACCGAGGCGGGCGGCCGCATCCACACCTCGGCCGCCACCGTCGCCGTTCTGCCCGAGGTCGAGGACGTCGAGATCGAGATCCGCGACCAGGACATCCGCATCGACACCTTCCGCGCCTCCGGCTCGGGCGGCCAGCACGTCAACAAGACCGACTCCGCCGTGCGCATCACCCACATGCCCTCGGGCATCGTGGTGACCTCCTCGGAGAAGTCGCAGCACGTCAACCGCGACAAGGCGATGAAGAACCTGCGCGTCCGCCTCTACGACATGCAGCGGCAGGAGAAGGACCTGGCCCGCTCCAGCGCGCGCAAGTCGCAGGTCGGCTCGGGCGACCGCTCCGAGCGCATCCGCACCTACAACTTCCCGCAAGGCCGGGTCACCGACCACCGCATCGGCCTGACCCTG
>JADGMZ010000175.1 GCA_015234495.1 Brevundimonas sp.
GTCGATGTCGGTCGGCGGCGTGGCCTGGGTGTGCAGGTCCATGTCGACCAGGGCCGAGGACAGGTAGCTGACCGTGTCATAGCCCTGGTTGAAGGTCGACGAGGCTTCGATCTTGTCGACCAGAGCCTGCGGCATCGGCTGGCCCGTCTCGACGTGCTTCATGTACCCGTCGAGGATCGGCCGGCTCAGCACCCAGTGCTCGTGCACCTGCGACGGATATTCGACATAGTCTCGCGGCGTGCCGCCCAGGGCCGGATAGATGATCCGGTACGACAGGTAGTGCAGGGCGTGTCCGAACTCGTGGAACATCGTCTGGGCGTCGTCCAGCGAGATCAGGATCGGATCCCCGCCCTCGGCCTTGATGAAGTTGTTGTTGTTCGAGGCCAGCACGTTCTTGACGCCGTCATAGGTCGAATAGGACCGGTAGGTCGTCATCCAGGCGCCCGAGCGCTTGCCGGGGCGGGCGTAGTCGTCGGCGTAGTACAGGCCCGCGTGGCGACCGTGGTCCTTGACCTCGTAGACGGTCACGTCGGGATGGAAGACCGGCACCGTTCCCGGGGCCAGCTTCTCGAAGGTGTAGCCGTACAGCCGCCGGGCCATCTCGAACGAGCCGGCTCGGACGTTGTTGAGCTCGAAATACGGCTTCAGCTCGTTCTGATCGAGGTCGTATTTCTGCTTCCGGACCTTCTCGGCGTAGTACAGATAGTCCCACGGTTCGATGTCGTGGCCGGCGATGGCGCGCATGTCGGCCACCTCCTCGGTCACCCGGGCCTTGGCCGGGGCCCAGACCCGGTTCATCAGATCCATGGCCGCGGCCGGCGTTTTGGCCATGGTGTCCTGCATGCGCCATTCGGCATGGTTGCCGAAGCCCAGCAGGCGGGCGCGCTCGGCGCGCAGCTTCACGATCTCGGCGATGATGGCGTTGGTGTCGTTGGCGTCGCCGTTGTCGCCGCGGTTGACGAATTGGCGCCAGACCTTCTCGCGCAGTTCGCGGTCGTCGCCGAACGACAGGAAGGGATCGACGCTCGAGCGGGTGTTGACGATGGCGTAGCCGCTGACGTTGCGGGCCCGCGCCGCGGCCGCCGCCGCCGCCTTGTTCGAAGCCGGCAGTCCGGCCACGCCGGCTTCGTTGGGGATGTGGGTGAAGGTGTTCTCGTCGGCGACCACCTTCTGGCTGAAGCTGGTGAAGGCGTTGGACAGGGCGGTGTTGATGCGGCCCAGCTCGGCCTTGCCGGCGGCGTCCAGGGCCGCGCCGTTGCGCACGAAGGCGTCGCGGGCGCGTACGGCGACCCGGGTCTGCTCGGGGGTCAGCCCCGCCTGGGCCGCGTTGTCGGCGACGGCCTTGATGCGCTGGAACAGCTTCTCGTTGAAGATGATCTCGTCGCCGGCGGCGGACAGCAGGGGCGACACCTCGGTGTCGACCGCCTGATAGTCGTCCGAGCCGATGTTCTGGACCATCACTCCGTACAGGCTCGACGCCCGGTCCAGCGGCTCGCCGGCCATCTGGTAGGGGACCAGGGTGTTGGCGAAGGTCGGCGGCTCGGGGTTGTCGGCGATGGCGCGGATTTCGGCGCGCTGCAGTTCGATGCCTTCCAGCAGCGCCTCGCGCAGCTTCGCCGCCGTCACCTTGTCCCACGGCGGAACGCCGCCGTAGGGGCCGGTCCACGGCTGCAGCAGTTCGGCCCGCGGCGTCTGCGCCGGCAGAACAGCGCGACCGATGCGGGCCTCCTCGGCCAGGCCGCCCGGCGATCCGCCGCCCACGTCAAGGCCGTTCGAGGCGCAGGCCGACAGGGCGAACAGGCCGCCTCCGGCGATGAGAAGCTGGCGTCGATGCATGGACAGGACTCCGTCTGTGAACACGATTGCCGCCTGTCTAGGCCTTTCGGCGCCTGACTGTCACCTGAACGCGCCGTGATCTTGAGCGTGGACGGCGCGGGGCCGCGCGTCTAAAGCGCCCGCCATGGCGATAGGCGTATTCGACTCCGGCGTGGGCGGGCTGACGGTCCACCGCGAGCTGACGCGGCGGTTCCCCGAGCGGGACTTCATCTATCTGGCTGACCAGGCCAACGCCCCTTACGGCGGGCGCGGCGGCGAGGAGATCGTCGACCTGACCCGGGCCGGCTGCGAGCGGCTGTTCGAGGCCGGAGCCAACCTGATCGTCCTGGCCTGCAACACCGCCTCGGCCATTGCGCTGCGCCGCCTGCAGCAGACCTGGGCGCCGTCGCTGCGGGAACGCTACGGCCGGCCGGTCAACCTGCTCGGCATCATCGTCCCGACCATCGAGGCGGCGACGGGCCTGCCGTGGACCTGGGAGGCCGAACGCGGCCGCGAGGAGGGCGAGAAGAAGGAGGCGATCGAGATCACCGGCGTCTTCTCCACCGCCGCCACCGCCATGAGCCGGGTCTACGAGATCGAGATCGACAAGCGGCGCGAGGATCTGGCCGTGTTCTCGGAAGCCTGCCCCGGCCTCGCGGGCCTGATCGAACTGGGCGCGCCGGCCGGGGAGCTGGAGGTGGTGGTGCGCGACCACGTCGACGCCCTGCGCCGCCGCATCGGCCGCCACCCGGACAAGGCCATCCTCGGCTGCACCCACTACGAGATGGTCGCCGACCTGTTCGCCGCCGCCCTGCCGGAGGGCACGCCGGTGATCCATCAGCCGACGGCCGTGGCCGAAGCGCTGGGACGCTATTTCGAACGGCATCCGGAATATGCGCTGGGCGGCTCGGGGCGTCGCGACTTCCTGACCACGGGCCGGGCGGGTCCGCAGTCGGACCTGGTCAGCCAGTTCTGGGGCGCGCCGCTGACCTTCGCGGCGGCCTGACCGGCGCCGGCTTGACGGACCGGCCGTCGAGGCGGCGGATACGGTTGGGGAGGATCCTCGTATGAATCATCTGTTGCTCGCCGCCGTCGTGGCCGCTCTCGCCGGACCCGCGGCGGCCGAGGTCAGGACCCGCACGGCCGACGGCTTCACCCTGACCTTCGAGGCTCCGGTGACCGCCCCGGCGGAAGCCGTTCTGGAGGCCGTCTCGCGCCCGGCCGCCTGGTGGAGCGATGCGCACACCTATTCCGGCAGCGCCTCCAACATCTCTGTCGATCTGCGCCCCGGAGGCTGCTGGTGCGAGGCCCTGCCGGGCGGCGGCGTGAAACACGCCGAGACCGTGCTGGTCTGGCCCGAGCAGCGGATGGTCATGTTCGACGCCCCGTTCGGCCCCCTGCGGGGGATCGGCGCAGACGCGGTCCTGACCATGAGCTGGCCGGAGGCGGAAGGGGGCTCACGGACGCTGAAGTGGACCTTCGTGGTCAATGGCCCCGGCGGCGGCGCGATGGCCGGGGCCATCGACGCCGTCATGGCCGAGCAGTTCGGCCGGCTGGCCGACCATCTCTCGACCGGGGGCTGAGCGTCTCAGCCCGCCAGCGCCGTCTCCGAGGCGATGATCCGGCTGGCGGCGTGGACCACGGCGCCGATGCGCAGGGCGGTCTGGACCTGGGCCGCCGGCACGCCGTGCTTGCGCAGCTCGCTCTCGTGGGCGTCGAGGCAGGCGCCGCAGCCGTTGATGGCCGAGACCGCGGTCGACCACAGTTCGAAATCCATCTTCTCGACCCCGGGATTGGCGAGCACGTTCATGCGCAGCCGGGCGGGGATGGTGGTGTACTCCTGGTTCTTCATCAGGTGCAGCGACCGGTAGTAGATGTTGTTCATGCCCATGATGGCGGCGGCCGCCTTGGCGGCGTTCATCGCCTCGGGCGTCAGAACGGTCGCGGCCTGGGCCTCGATGGCCCGGACCACGGGGGCGACGCCGACGGCGTGGGCCGAGGCCAGGAAGGCGCCCCACTTCTGCTGGGCGTTCAGAACCGTCTCGGAAGCGAGAGACCCGAGGTTCAGGGAGATGTCCTTGGCGTAGGCGGGGATCTGCTCACGCAGGGCGTCGATGGACATGGGGAAACTCCAGTGGATGCGGGGCCGGCGTGCGGTCCCCGGGGGTCGTCGCGCCGTCGGGCGCGCCGGACATGGAAAAGGCGGCGACAGTCGCCCGCCGCCGCCTCGGAGGTGGGGCGGCCCGGACCGTACTCACGCGGTCCGGGCCTGACCTGGGCCGGTATTTACGCGGCCAGGGTCTCGCCGCCGACCGGGCGGTTGCAGGCGCACAGCTCGTCGGTCTGCAGGGCGTCGACGACACGCAGGGTGTCCGCCGGCGCGCGGCCGACGTTCAGGTTGGTGACGTAGACGTGCTGCACGATGTTGTGCGGGTCGACCACGAAGGTGGCGCGCAGGGCGACGCCTTCTTCCTCGTC